>CADBNQ010000263.1 GCA_902796045.1 uncultured Lachnospiraceae bacterium
ACTTCGCAAACTCTTGCAAACGGTCTTCTCCCATAGGCTGCTGTTTTTCCCTAACCAAAATTATTCGCAGGATCCCAGCAGATATCCTGTCGTTCCCTGCCAGTGTCCGCCACGCCCGATGCCGGGCTGTGTTGGTGGCTTCCCATACAACTCTTTCACATCAGCGGGGCGAAGAGTCTCAGGAAGAGCATCACCAGTTTCCTGCCGCTTCTCGGATTCATATAATCCTCTGTCACTTCCCTGGATACGGCGAACATGCTGTCAAAGTCTTCCCGGACCTTGATCACTGCGTCGCAGTTGGCGAAGAGGCAGCCGTTCTCAAAATGATGGTACAGGCTGCGGTAATCCATATTGATCGTACCGCAGGTTGCGAGCTTTTCATCAGCTACACTCATCTTGGCATGGCAGAAACCTGGTGTGTACTCGAAGATCCGTACACCGTTTCTGACCAGACTGTAGTAATAAGACCTGGTGATTGCGTAGACCAGCTTCTTATCCGGTATCCCCGGTGTGATGATCCGAACATCGACTCCCCTCTTTGCCGCAAGTCCCAAAGCGTGAATCATCTCATCTGTGAGAATCAGATAAGGTGTGATAAACCAGGCATAATCCTGGGCATACTCTGCCATGGAGATGTAGACATCCTCTCCCACCTGCTCATTGTCTATAGGCAAATCTGCGTAGGGAATGATAAAGGCATTCTCTTCTGCCTTATAATCGACATCAGGTAAATACTGCTCAAAGTCAGTATCATTCTCATCATCGCGGCGGATGGCGTTCCACATCTCGAGGAAAGTGGCTGTCAGGCTCTTTACCGCCTCTCCTGTGATCTTCACGCCGGTGTCCTTCCAGTAACCATACGGTTCTGTGACGTGGAAGTATTCATTGGCCAGGTTATATCCTCCGGTGAAGGCAACTTTTCCATCAACCACCGTGATCTTTCTGTGGTCACGATTATTCAGGAAAAGATTCAGGCCAGGTGTAAAGGGGTTGAAAACTCTGCATCTGATCCCTTTAGACTGCAGCCGCTTGACAAAATCCGTGTTGATAAATCCGATGCTTCCCATATCATCATAGAAAACCCGGACATCTACACCTGCCTGGACCCGGTCCTCCAGAATCTCCTGAATCCCATGCCAGCTTTCTTTGTCCTCGATGGCATGGTATTCCATGAAAATAAACTTCTCTGCCTTGCGGAGCTCTTCCTTCTGGGCTTCAAGGCCCTTGACACCATCGTCATAATAGACGATATCGGAGTTGTCATAAACCGGATAGGAGGCACGCTCATGGATATAGTTGGCGATATTGGCAGCCCTCTTATCCCAGGCGGCCATCTTCAGCGTTGCTTCCCTTTTCACAGGAAGACAGGGGAGCAGACGGTCATCTACTTCTTTGTATCTCTCCTTCATGGTCTTCGTGGAGATACTCAGACCGATAAAAAGGTATAAGACTGTTCCCAGTACCGGGGCGATCATGATCAGGATGATCCAGGGCATCTTCATGGACGAAGTCTTATCCTCATTATAGATATACAGGACCAGAAAAGAGGCAAGGATACGGCTGCCTATGGCGACCCATTCTGCGTACTCTCTCAGCCTGAAGAGAAGAAACAGAATCAGAATAATCTCCAGAGCAAAAGAGATCGCGACAAAAATCAGACGTTTTATGCCGTTTCCTGTGCTGGCCTCATGCTCCAGAGTAGCTGCACTATTAGTACTACTCATGTTACTCTCCTTTCTTATAGCTAGATTGATTATCCAGTATTATATCATCCTGACCAGAATCATACAAGTTTAATCAGACGCGCCCCGACAACCCCCCGACAATTCCTGCAGGGCTGGGAGGCTATACTACTTGTCTGAGATTGACAGATTGTCTCAAAACAGATATACTCAAAAAAATTGAAGCTTTGGAGGTAATTATGAAACAGTGCATGGATTCTGATAATCTTCATCGAAGATTCAAAAAAATAATCGGACAGGTGAATGCCATTGACAGGATGATCGATGAGGATGTCCCCTGTGAGGACATCTTATCCCAGATCAACGCAGCAAAGTCTGCTCTGAATAAGGCAGGCAAGATCATACTTGAAGGGCATATAGAGCATTGTGTTTCTGATGCCATCCGGAACGGTTCCTTAGAAGATATAAAGAGTTTTACCAAAGCCATTGAGCGTTTTGCCAATATGCAGTAGATAACGCGAACAAAGTCCGCAAAATGAGGTGACCCCCTCCAGTCAGACCAATATCTCACTGAAGGGGGTCACCTCAATTTAAGCTGGCGCTCTTTATATAGGTTCATTCAT
>CADBNQ010000264.1 GCA_902796045.1 uncultured Lachnospiraceae bacterium
ACAGTTGACATTTCTTCACACAGTACCGGTCAGATATCCGCTGATTTACAGACAGAAGCACATATGTTGGTGTGGGAAGTTTAAGTACAGTGCTGTTTGAGAATGATATAGGATATGATATAGGATTTAAAAATAATGCCTGGAAGAAAAAAACTGGAGATACCTGTGTATCTGTTTATGGGCTTCCTTGAGAGCGGAAAGACGACATTTATTCAGGATACACTGGAAGAAGATTATTTTAATGATGGACAGAGGACCCTCCTCTTTGCCTGTGAGGAAGGTCTGGTTGAGTATGACGACAGGCTGCTGGAGGAATCCAATACCACCCTGGTCATGGTGGAGGATGAGGAGGATTTTGACGCCGATTTCATCACGAGCAAAGTGCTCCAGTACTACCCTGACCGTGTGATCATAGAGCATAATGGCATGTGGATGCTGGACAGGCTCTATGCCACACTGGAAGATACGCCTTTGGAGGTTTTTCAGACCATTGTGACAGTGAATGCGGAGACCTTTGACCTCTATATGAATAATATGCGGTCTCTGGCGGTGGAGATGTTTAAGATTGCCGAGATGGTGATCATCAACCGCTGCAGGGCTGATATGGCCAGGGCTACCTGGCGCAGGAGCATCAAGGCGGTTAACCGGCGCGCTCAGGTGATGTTTGAATTTGCAGAGGATGAGGAGGATGTCGGGGAGGAAGATCCGGATGCTGCTCTGCCCTATGACATGGAAGCCGATGAGATCATCCTGGAGGATGAAGACTTCGGGATCTGGTTTGTGGACATTATGGAGCGCCCGGAAGCCTACCAGGGGAAGACGATCACCCTGAAGGGGCATATCTTTAAGTCCATCCGTCTCCCCAAAGGCTGTTTTGTTCCCGGCCGGCACGCTATGACATGCTGTGCAGATGACATTCAGTTTATTGGATACATCTGCCACACCAACCACGCCAGATCCTCCACGATCAAGAAGTTGAAGAATCAGATGTGGGCGATGGTGACGGCTGAGATCCGCATCGAGTACAATGCTGAGTATGGTGAGGAAGGCCCGGTTCTTTATGCAAAGAGAATCGAGGCTGCCGAGAAGCCGGAGGATGAGCTTGTCTACTTTTGATAGAGTAACAGTAACGTCGAGCCGCAAAAGATTTCCTGAGTAAAGGGGGAAGGACTATGATCAGAAAAAAAGTGTCAATACTGGGAGACTCCGTCAGCACCTATGAAGGATTTACACCTGATGGCTTTGTCTTTTATGGCGAGTGGAACGCCAGAGAGACAGGGGTGGCCTCCGCAAAGGATACCTGGTGGAGAAAGGTGATTGGTGTCATGGGCTGGAAGCTGGCCAGGAACAATTCCATGTCAGGCAGTCTGGTTGCCGGGCGGCTCCTGACCTCAGGGACATCGATCAGAAGGATAAAAGACCTGGCAGCAAATGGTATGCCGGATGTAATCCTGGTGGCCATGGGAGCAAATGACTGGGGGTTCTCAGTTCTGCCTGAGGAGTTTGAATCAGAATACCGCAATATGCTTCAGCTGCTGAAGCTGACCTATCCGGATGCCCGGATCTGGTGCGCCACCCTGCCTGAGGCGGAGGAACCGGACCAGGAATACAGCTTTTTCAATGTTGACGCGGTTGTCTCCAAGAGGGTCTACAGTGATATCATCAGGAAAGCGGCAGCAGAAGCAGATCTGGAGATTGCGGATCTTGCAGCCGGCGGACAGAGCTACCAGACGATCGACGGGGTCCATCCAAACAGAGAAGGGATGCAGACACTGGCGAATCTGTGGATCAGTGCATTGAAAAAATGAAGGAATTATGATACAATCTTTCATCAGAGGGAGCCGCGAGTGTTCCTTTGATTGATAAAATATTATTCAAACTGAAAGGAAGTCTGTTGAGAATGAAAAAGAAAAATATCGACTGGGGCAATATCGGCTTTGGCTATATGCCGGCAGATAAAAGATTTGTGGCTAATTATAAGGATGGAGCCTGGGATGAAGGCGGGCTGATTGATGATCCCATGATCACCATATCAGAGTGTGCCGGCGTCCTTCAGTATGCGCAGACCTGCTTTGAGGGCCTGAAGGCTTACACCACAGAAGATGGCAGGACTGTCTGCTTCCGGCCAGATCTCAATGCTTCCCGTATGGCCGACAGCTGCCGTGCCCTGGAGATGCCTGTATTTCCGGAGGACAGGTTCCTGGAGGCTGTGAAAGCAGTGGTTAAGGCTAACCTGGCTTATGTACCTCCTTTCGGCTCAGGTGCCACACTTTATATCAGACCCTATATGTTCGGATCCAATGCGGTCATCGGTGTCAAGCCTGCTGATGAATATCAGTTCAGGATTTTTGTAACCCCGGTAGGACCATATTTTAAGGGTGGTGCCAAGCCTATCACCATCAGAGTTTCAGATTTTGACAGGGCTGCCCCCCATGGGACCGGAAACATAAAGGCCGGACTGAACTATGCCATGAGCCTTCATGCGATCGTAGACGCCCACGCCAAAGGATTTGATGAGAACATGTATCTGGATCCCCAGACCAGGACGAAGGTTGAGGAGACAGGCGGCGCCAACTTCATTTTCATCACGAAGGACAACAAGCTCGTGACACCAAAGTCCGACAGTATCCTTCCTTCTATCACACGGCGTTCTCTCATGTATGTGGCCGAGCACTATCTGAACATGGAGGTAGAGCACAGAGAGGTCTTCTTTGATGAGGTGAAGGATTTTGCCGAGTGCGGTCTTTGCGGTACAGCAGCCGTAATCTCGCCGGTCGGCAAGATTGTTGACCACGGCAAGGAAATCTGCCTGCCAAGTGGTATGGAAGAGATGGGACCGGTTACCAGGAAGCTTTATGATACCCTCACCGGTATTCAGATGGGGCATATTGAGGCTCCTGAAGGCTGGATTACAGTAATTGACTGATCAGCAGACGATAACTGAACCAGATTAAAGCTGTAAAGAAGCTGTTAAGACCAGACTCCGGATGTTGTTCCGGAGTCTTTTTTATGTTATAATCAAGGAGTATCATACAAGGATAGATTCCCAACCCGAGTTGGGGGATAATCATAATCTACGGAGGGTATTCCTTATGAGTAAAAGTACAGCAAATGAGAGTTTTGTTACAGAGTATGACCAGTATCTGTTTGGAAACGGCACCCACTATGATGTCTACAATAAGCTGGGGGCTCACCCGTTAGAGACGGAGGAGGGACCGGGCGTCTATTTTGCTGTCTGGGCTCCCAATGCCAAAGGAGTTTCTCTGGTTGGTAATTTTAACGGCTGGGATGAGAAGGCACATCCCATGAAGAGACTTGAGCCTCTTGGCATCTATGAGCTCTTCGTCCCTGGTATCGGAACCGGTGAGGTATATAAATATGCAGTGAAAACCCGCGCAGGTGATACTGTTCTCAAGACAGATCCTTTTGCCTTCCAGACAGAGCTGCGGCCCGCCAATGCTTCTGTTGTTGCTGACCTGTCTCATTTCACCTGGCATGATCGGGACTGGATGAAGAAAAGGGAGAAGTTTGATTCGAGAAAGAGTCCCATGTTTGTCTATGAGGTCCATCCGGGTTCATGGATGAAGCATCCTGTCAGCGAGACCGACAAGGACGGTTATTACAATTATCGGGAACTTGCCGTGAGACTGACGGACTATGTGAAGGATATGGGTTACACCCATGTGGAGCTCATGGGAATCGCTGAGCATCCTTTCGATGGGTCGTGGGGATATCAGGTCACCAACTATTTTGCACCGACATCCCGCCACGGGTCTCCGCAGGATTTCCAGTTCTTTGTAGATTATCTCCACAAGAATAAGATCGGGATCATCCTGGACTGGGTACCGGCACATTTCCCGAGAGATGCCTTCGGGCTGGCTGAATTTGACGGGACCTGCCTTTATGAATATGCAGATACCAGAAAGGGTGAGCATCCTGACTGGGGGACCAAGGTTTTTGATTTCGGAAAGACGGAAGTAAAGAACTTCCTGATCTCCAATGCCCTCTACTGGGTTGAAAAGTTTCACATCGACGGTCTGAGGGTAGATGCGGTGGCTTCCATGCTCTACCTGGATTATGGACGGCAGCAGGGTCAGTGGGTACCCAATGAATACGGCGGCAATGAAAACCTGGAAGCTATAGAGTTCTTCAAACACCTGAACACTGTGGTTAAAGGACGCAATCCGGGCATGGTCATGATTGCGGAAGAATCCACGGCCTGGCCCAAGGTGACCGATCAGGCAGAGTATGGCGGACTGGACTTTTCCCTGAAATGGAACATGGGATGGATGCATGATTTCCTGGAGTATATGAAGCTGGATCCGTATTTCCGCAAGTTCAACCATAATAAGATGACATTTGCCATGATGTATGCTTATTCGGAGAACTATATGCTGGTTCTCTCTCATGATGAGGTTGTTCACCTCAAGTGCTCCATGATTGAGAAGATGCCAGGCCTTTATGATGACAAATTCAGGAACCTGATGGTGGGCTACGCCTTTATGACAGGACACCCCGGAAAGAAGCTTCTGTTTATGGGCCAGGATTTCGGTCAGCACAGGGAATGGTCTGAAGCAAGGGAGATTGACTGGTTCCTCCTGGCTGAAGACAGGAACAGGCAGCTCCAGAACTTTGTCAGGGCCCTGCTCCACCTGTACCGGAGGAACAAGTGTCTCTATGAAACTGACTGTGTGCCGGAAGGTTTTGAGTGGATCAATGCCAATGACGGAGACAGGAGTATCTTCTCCTTTGTGAGACACTCAGAAAACGGCAGGAACAACCTGCTCTTCGTATGTAATTTCACTCCTGTTGCAAGACCGGACTACCGTGTAGGAACCACCTGCCGCAGGAAACACACTCTGATGCTGAACAGCGACGCAGCTGAGTTCGGAGGCTCCGGCGCTGAAAGGCAGACCATCTACAAACCAGTCAAGCAGGAATGTGATGGCAGGGAGTTCTCCTTTGCCTACGACCTGCCGGCTTACGGGGTGGCCATTTTCAGATTCTGACAGATATATTTTTGCTTTTATAGAGAGGAAAATATTATGACCGTTTATGATGAGTTGGTCGCCCGCGGCCTGATCGCCCAGGTGACCAACGAGGATGAGATTAAAAAGATGATCAATGAAGGCAAGGCTATATTTTATATTGGCTTTGATCCGACAGCCGACAGCCTTCATGTTGGGCATTTCATGGCCTTATGTCTGATGAAAAGGCTGCAGATGGCCGGCAATAAGCCCATCGCCCTTCTGGGCGGCGGGACCGCCATGATTGGTGATCCTTCAGGCCGGACAGATATGCGCAAGATGATGACCAGGGAAGATATAGAGCACAATATCGAGTGCTTTAAGAAACAAATGAGCCGTTTTATTGATTTTTCAGATGGCAAGGCCATGATGGTTAATAATGCAGACTGGCTCCTGGATCTGAATTATGTTGAGCTCCTGCGGGAAGTGGGCGCCTGCTTCTCAGTCAATAATATGCTGAGGGCAGAGTGTTACAAGCAGCGTATGGAGAAGGGTCTGTCCTTCCTTGAGTTCAATTATATGATCATGCAGAGCTATGACTTCTATGTATTATTCCAGAAGTACGGCTGCAATATGCAGTTCGGAGGGAATGACCAGTGGAGCAATATGCTGGGCGGGACAGAGCTGATCCGTCGTAAGCTCGGCAAGGATGCCCATGCCATGACCATCACCCTGCTTTTGAATTCCGAAGGCAAAAAGATGGGCAAGACCCAGTCCGGAGCGGTCTGGCTGGATCCGAATAAGACATCCCCCTTTGATTTCTACCAGTACTGGAGAAATGTCGCAGACGATGACGTGATGAAGTGCATCCGCATGCTCACCTTCCTCCCCCTCGAGGAGATAGATGCCATGGACAGCTGGGAAGGCAGCCAGCTCAACAAGGCCAAGGAGATCCTGGCCTATGAGCTCACTAAGCTGGTTCATGGGAAAGAAGAGGCAGAGAAGGCGCAGCAGGCCGCGAAAGCCCTGTTCGGCGGCGGCACGGATGATGCCAATATGCCGGCCTGCCGGCTGACAGAGGCTGATCTGCGGGATGGTAGAATCGATATCCTGGGACTTCTTGTAAAAGCCGGTCTGGCAGGCAGCCGTTCTGAGGCCAGAAGAAATGTCCAGCAGGGCGGCGTGACCGTAGATGGAGAGAAAGTGACGGATATAGCTGCTTCCTATGGCCTGGACGATTTTGGACCGGATGGAAAAGTCTTAAGAAGGGGAAAGAAGAAGTTTATTAAAGTGGTCACAGGCTGAGCCTTAAAGGACACTTTGGAGGGTTTATGAAGGATCAGTTTGAATTTGTGGCGCCCTGCCATTTCGGCCTGGAGGCAGTGTGCAAGAGAGAGATCAGGGACCTGGGTTATGAGATCCAGAAAGTGGAGGACGGCAGAGTGACCTTTGCCGGTCCTCTTTCTGCCATGGTCAGGGCCAATATCTTCCTCAGATCAGCCCAGAGGATCCTGCTGAAGGTGGGAGAGTGCAGGGCAGAGACCTTTGAGGAGCTGTTCCAGGGGATCCGGCAGATACCCTGGGAGGACTACCTTCCGGCAGATGCCCGTTTCTGGGTGACAAAGGCCACCTCAGTAAAAAGTGCCCTCTTTTCCACCTCCGACATCCAGTCAGTTGCCAAAAAAGCCATGGTGGAGAGGATGAAAGGGCATTATCATGTCGACTGGTTTGAGGAATCCGGGGCAGAGTATCCTGTCCGGATTTCATTTTATAAGGACACGGCGGTAGTCAGCCTGGAGACCTCCGGGGAGAGCCTGCACAAGAGGGGATACAGGAAGATGGTGAGCAAAGCCCCCATCGAGGAGACTCTGGCGGCTGGTCTGATTGGCCTGACACCCTGGAACAAGGACCGGATCCTGGTGGATCCCTTCTGCGGCAGCGGAACCTTTCCTATTGAAGCAGCCCTGATCGGGGCGGGGATTGCCCCGGGATTGCACCGCACCTTCCAGGGGCAGAGGTGGAAGAATCTTCTGCCGGAGAGAGCCTGGGAGGAAGGCTTCGCAGAAGCCCGGGATCTGGCTGACTATGATATCAGGATGGATATCCAGGGCTATGATATTGATCCGGCTGTGGTGAAAGCCGCCCGGGAGAATGCGAAGCGGGCCGGTGTGGACCATATGATCCATTTTCAGCAAAGGCCTGTCCACAAGCTCAGACATCCTAAGAAATACGGCTTTGTCATCACCAATCCTCCCTATGGGGAGAGGATGGAAGACAAGGAGGACCTGCCGGTCCTTTACCGTGAGATCGGAGAGGCTTTTTCCAGGCTGGACAGCTGGTCTGAGTATGTGATCACTGCCTATGAGGATGCCGAGAAGTATATCGGGAAGAAAGCGACCAGGAACCGGAAGATCTATAACGGGATGATGAAGACCTATTTCTATCAGTTTATGGGTCCCAAGCCACCAGGAAAAAGACATACAAGCGGAGATTAGAAGAGGTAGGGTCATGAAAAGATTGATATTTGCCACGGGAAATGAAGGAAAGATGCGGGAGATCCGGGAGATCCTGTCGGATCTGGATTATGAGAT
>CADBNQ010000265.1 GCA_902796045.1 uncultured Lachnospiraceae bacterium
ATGGATCGCCTGCTTCCCCAAAGCAAGGCTTGCAGGCTGTGTATTCGGCGGGGATGATACCGAGGTAAATACCGTGACCGGAAAACCGGCAATGGAGGAAGATTATGAGATGGGAAAGAAAATCTGAGTCAGGGGACGGTTCTTTGATTGTCAGATCCTCAATAAAAGAATCGCCTCAATCAAAGAACCGTCCCCTGATTTTTCTTCTGTGTATGATGATTTCCATATTGGCTTTTGCCGGCTGCAGAAGTCAGGAGACAGAAACAGATTTGCCAAAAGAAGCAGAGACAGCCTCTACCGAGAGTGCCCTGACCGGCTCTGAACAGCCAGAGGAAAAACAGGAGGATTCAGCAGCAGGAGAAGAGACGGGAATGAAAATGCTTATCAATGGAACAGAGGTCAAGGTTGCCTGGGAAGACAATGAGTCAGTAGAGGCTTTAAGGAAAATGGCCGAAGAAGAGCTAGAGATTACCATGTCCATGTATGGCGGTTTCGAACAGGTCGGTTCAATCGGGCAGGATCTCCCGTCAAACGACGAACAGATCACAACTGAGGCGGGAGATATCGTTCTATATTCCAGTGACCAGATTGTGGTTTTCTACGGCTCTAATTCCTGGGCTTATACAAGGCTTGGACATATCACAGATAAAACTGCAGCAGAGCTGGAAGACCTGCTGGGGAATGGTGATGTGACGATCCGATTCAGCATGGAGGATGAGAAATGAAGAGATTGATGAAAAAGCTCTTAATCTTTGCGGCGCTGGTGGTCCTGACAGGATGCATGATTAAAATACCTGTATTGGCAAAGAGCAGCAATATACCAGTAAATGTCAAGGTTGGAAAAAAGACTTTTAAAGCTGTATTCTATGATAACAAAACTGCGAAAGCCCTTTTGAAAAAGATGCCGGCAAAGTATAAAATGTCTGAGCTGAACGGTAATGAAAAGTACAGATATCTAAAGTACAGTCTGCCGACAAAGGCACAAAAGATGACCAGGATAAAAGCGGGAGATATCATGCTTTATGGATCCGACTGTCTGGTAGTGTTTTATAACTCTTTTAACACCTCCTACAGGTATACAAGGATAGGCAGGATTACTAATACCAGGGGCTTAAAAAAAGCAGCCGGAAATGGCCGGGTCACGGTGAAGCTTTCAAAAATCAAAAAGAAACGGTAATAGTTGAGAGGAAGAAAAAACCTGTTTGTGAGCGATTCTTGAATAAATAAAAGGAGATTGAGATGTATAGAAGAGTTCTATGTATCCTGATGTTGACAGCAGTACTGAGCGCCTGCCTTTTCGGATGCGGCAGTGTTGACAATGCCGCAGAAAATGAAACAGGGACGACCGAGCAGAGAGAAGGACAGACTTCGGAATTGATAGAGAATTCCGGAGAAACTGCAGAAAAGACAGAGAATGCGATGCAAGGTGAGGAGCAGAAGCGGCTTGCAAAAGACAGTGCAGAGATGCAGACAGAAGACCCGTCCATGCCTACCAGGGTTCCTATGGAAGGCGGCACAAAGATCAATATGTACTTTGGTGATAAAGTAATTCCTGGTGTGCTGAATGATTCTGACACCGCAAAGGCGTTGATCGAAAAGCTGCCGATAACCCAGCATGTGAGCAGATATTCCCATGATTTCTGCGGAGTGACAGAAGATCTGCCATACAAGGAGGAAGACGTCCACTATGGCTGGCTGAACGGAGATATTGACTATGCGACTGATGCTCCATACTTTACAATTCTTTTTGAAGATGAAGATATATCAGACCAGTATGGGTATCAGGTGAACATCGGTGTGATCACCTGTCCTCTAGAGGAAATCGCTTCTCTGGAGGGGGATTTCGATGTACGTATAGAACTGGCAGAATGAGCAAAAAACATTAGCAGCTATTCAATAGTTTTTCAAAGAATAAGGAGATTAGCATGAGGAGAAGAATTCTGGCGGCTTTTTTAATCTGTATGACACTGTCTATGCTGGCTGCATGTGCCGGCAGCAAAGAAGAAAAGACATCATCCGGTCCATCAATGTCTGTCGATGAACAGGATCAGGAAGAAAAGAGCGAAGTCGTTCCTGATGAAGAAAAAAGTGCGGATCAGGCCCAGGCAGATAATAAAAGTATCGTTGTTTATTTCAGCAGAGTAGGGAATACGGATTTTCCTGATGGCGTGGATGCCTCCTCCAGTGCCAGCATTCAGATTGATGATGGCGCGACCAAGGGGAATGCCCAGATGATTGCGGAATGGATTGCTGAAGAAGCCGGCTGCGATACGCAGGAGATTCTTGTAAAGGACTCATATCCCGTTGATTATGATGAAACGGTGGATCAGGCAAGGGATGAGCAGAGTGAGGGGACAAAACCTGCTTTAAAAACAGAGATCGGGAATATGGGTGGATATGATACAGTTTATCTTGTATTCCCTAACTGGTGGGGAGACCTTCCCATGCCGGTTTACTCCTTCTTTGATGCCTGTGATTTCAGCGGGAAAAAAATCAACGTCTTTATCACCCATGAAGGCAGCGGTTTTTCCGGAACGATAGACACGATCAAAGAACTCGAGCCTGAAGCCGAAGTCACAGAAGGTATCGCTGTACGTGGCGGTTCAGTGGACGAGGAAGAAGAAAACATAAGACAATGGGTGGCAGAAAACAAATAATAATAAAAAGAGGATGATAGACTGATGGAACTGGATGAACTTTTAAAATATTTTCGGGAAAGCGATACAATTGGAGAAAACCAGGAGGCACTCGACCTGATGCGTTATTACAGCAGACAGGCGCAGAAGATCACGATGGAGATCAATACAAAATACCATGAGCCGGAAGAACTTCAGGATCTCTTTTCAGAATTGATCGGGAAGCCGGTTGATAAAGAATTCGGGCTCTTTCCGCCATTTTACACTGATTTCGGAAAGAACATTACAATCGGCAAAAATGTCTTTATCAATGCCGGTTGTAAATTTCAGGATCAGGGTGGGATATTCATAGATGATGGGGCTCTGATTGGTCATGGGGTGGTCCTGGCAACTCTGAACCATGATATGGCTCCGGAAAAACGGCAGGCTCTTCATCCTGCACCGATCCATATCGGGAAAAGGGTATGGATCGGTGCAAATGCAACAGTATGCTCTGGTGTGACCATAGGAGATAATGCTGTAGTAGCAGCCGGGGCAGTCGTCGTAAAAGATGTCCTGCCGAATACAGTCGTCGGTGGTGTTCCGGCCAGGGTGATCACCCCTGATCACCCCTGATCACCTCTTTGCCGGTACAAAGATCCCTCAGATGAAAACCTGCCGAGGGATCTTTAATATCCGAGTATCCGATACTAACTCCGCAGGCTTCCGATACGTCCAGGGCCTTATCGCCTATACCGTAGACATAGTGATAATGGGGATGGGCATCCTGGACAAGTCTTGGTTTTCTGTTTTTGACCCACTCTGCATCCTGCATAAAGTAAGCTCTTTTCTCTATGCGCTTTATAGTGCTCTCTGCGGGCATTTCCTTCACTTTTTTCTTCTTTCCTTTTCCTTTGATCATACGATCGACCCAAACGCCGTCCTTGAGGGTTCCGACATATGTTTCTTTAACAGACTGATCCTTTAAAATCACAAACCAGTATGTATCGTCCTTGCCCCCTATGATCCAGTCCACTTCATCGCGGAAGGCCTGACAGAATTCAAAGCCATTTTCTTTTTTTACCAGTTCTAAAAATCGATAGCTCTTCATTTCTCCTGTTCCTCCTTTTATCACAGTGCCAATTTCCTGCCATTACTCCGGTCATGCAGGCTGTATTTTATCGCAATCTTAACAATATTATCATAACAATCAGCGATTGAGAATTCAACATTGATTTCATGAAGTTATCCGCTGATTTACAGACAGAAGCACATTTGTTGGTGTGGTAGTAGTTTAAGTTATGTGAAAAAACTGTGTAATTCGCATATGACAAAACTGTTATTCACTTTTTGGTCATATCTACTATGCTATAATTGCGTTGTTTGTCAGAAGAAAAAGCAAGGTTAGGAGGGAAACATGGAAAGACAGTACCGACATGAGGTCAAGCATGAGATCAGTTACGGAGATCTTCTGGTCATTCGGACCCGGATGCGTGCTATAGCCAGGCTGGATCCCCATGCCATAGACGGGAAGTATCTGATACGCAGCCTGTATTTTGACAGCCCCTCTGACAGGGCTCTCAGGGAAAAGATTGATGGCGTCAATCGAAGAGAGAAGTTTCGGATCCGCTATTATAATCTGGACCCCTCTGTCATTCATCTTGAGAAGAAAAGCCGCCTGAATGGACTTGGAACCAAGTACTCTGCTCCTCTTTCTAAGGAAGAGGCTCAGGCCATCGCAGATGGGGAAATCGAGTGGATGAAGAAAGCAGACCGGCCCCTTATCAGGGAACTGTATGTCAGGATGCGTTTTCAGTCATTGCGGCCTAAAACCATCGTGGACTACGAAAGAGAACCGTTTATCTTTGATCCCGGAAATGTCCGGGTAACCCTTGATCACAACATAAGGACCGGCCTGAGGCGGACGGATTTTCTTGATCCGGAATGCGTGACCATCCCTGCCAAAGATGCCCCTGTTATACTGGAAGTAAAATGGGACGCCTATCTGCCGGATATCATTCGGGACGCCGCAGGGCTTAGGGGCGTAAGGAGCAATGCCTTTTCAAAATATGCCTGTTGCCGGATGTATGAATGAGAAAATATAACTAAAAGGAGGATCCCATGAGCTTTAACGATATCTTTAAAACAAATTTTCTGGAGAATGTGACGAGTGTGACGCCATTTGATATGGTACTGGCCATGATTCTGGCCTTTGCCATCGGTTTGTTTATCTATCTGATCTATAAGAAGACTTATCAGGGAGTCATGTACTCTTCAAGCTTTGGCGTGACATTGATCGCCCTGACTCTCATCACGACCTTTGTAATCCTGGCGGTGACCAGTAACGTAGTTCTCTCGCTTGGTATGGTTGGTGCTCTTTCCATCGTTCGTTTCCGTACAGCAATTAAGGAACCGCTGGATATTGCTTTTTTGTTCTGGGCTATTGCAGCCGGAATCGTTCTCGCAGCAGGCCTGATTCCACTGGCTGTCTTCGGCAGTCTGATCATCGGCCTGATGATTGCTGTTTTTTCTAATAAAAAAGAACATGACAGTCCCTATATAGTGGTGGTCAACTGTCAGGGAAACGAAGCTGAAAAGAAAGCGGCAGCATTTCTAAGAGACAAAACGAAGAAATGCGTAACCAAGAGTAAGACTGCCAGGAAGGGAGATCTGGAGATCAACTATGAGATAAGACTTTCAGAGGACAGCACGGATTTTGTTAATGAGCTCGCTGACATGGAAGGTGTCCATGATGTGGTGCTTGTAAGCTACAATGGTGATTACATGGGCTGATAAGGGGGAATCGTTATGGCAGGACATAAGCATATCGATATCATTTGTGTCTGCGTGACCATGATCGCCATTGTGATTACTGTTCTCTTTATCAATGGAAAGGCTTTCGGTCTGGTTCCGGTGAAGGATGAGGATGCCGAAGCCTATGAAGGGACAACCCATTTTACCGCCAATGATTATGACGGGAGCTGGGATACTGCTTCAGCCACTACTATCATGTTAGACGGGGACCAGGTGGAGATCGACGGCCCGGGTGCTTTTGCCTATGATGGGGGAGTCTATATACAGAACGGCGGACATTATATTGTAAAAGGAACTCTGACTGACGGGAGCATTCTTGTAGATGCCTATAACTCCTCCAAGATCTGGATTCTGCTTGACGGGGTTAATATCAACAGAACCGATGATTCTGCCATTATCATCAATCAGGCAGATAAGGTCTTTCTGACCCTTGCCAGGGACAGTGTCAATACCATAAAAAGCGGTGCATCCTTTAGGGAGGAAGCTGTCTCCGACGGACGCAATGCGGCACTTTTCTCCAGAGATGATCTGACCATCAATGGTAGAGGAAGCCTGACTGTCCTGTCCGAATACAGACACGGAATCACTTCAAAAGATGATCTTGTAATCACAGGAGGGAAGCTGAGTATCACGGCTGCCCAGGATGCCATCCATGTCAACGACAGTTACCGGATGACAGCGGCGGACCTGACACTTGAGGCAGGAGATGATGCTATACATAGTGACAAGGAGATTTACATTGCAGATGGAACTCTTCTCATCAATGACTGTTATGAGGGACTTGAGGCACTTACCATCGAGATGGATGGAGGAGATGTCACCATCTATCCCAGAGATGACGGACTCAATGCTAACGGAGGCGGTGACATATTTGGCAAGATGGGAGGGGAAAGACCGGGTGGGAACCCGAACATGAGACCTGGAGAGGCTCCCCCATCTATGGAAGAGACAACTGCTGCAGAAAGTGAAGATAAAAGAAAGACCGATCAGACAGGAACTGCTGCAAAAGCTGAAGATGATCAGAAGGCCGATGAAGAAACCTGGATTAAAATAAATGGCGGAAACTTATTGATCGTCAATGAGACAGGACAGGATGCAGATGGCATAGATTCCAACGGCGACATATACATTAATGGTGGAACCATCCGTGTCAGTATGACAGACAACGGAATGAATAATGCCATAGACTTTGGCAGTGAAAGTGGTGGAGTATGTAAAGTCAACGGGGGAACAATCATAGCAGCCGGAAGTTCCTCCATGGTTGAGCTGTTTGATTCAGGCTCCACACAGCCTTCCGCCCTCTATATATACAGCCAGGGTGCAGACCCGGGCACTTTATTTACCGTGACCGATACCAGTGGAAAGGAGATCCTCAGCTGGGAAATACCATGTTCTTATTCGTCCGTGGCCTTTTCCAGCGGCGATATGACAGCAGGAGAGACCTTTCACATAGCGATAGGGGATCAGAAGGAAGAAGACATCACATTAGAAGAAATGTCTGCATCTTATGGAGATGCCCTGGAACAGGGATTGGGCCATAAGATGGATAAGACATCTGACAGGAATCCTGACAGACAAAATGGATTTGATCATTCCCGCATGCAGGAAATGGCACAGGAAGAGACAGAAGAAGAAACAGATGTCTCAAAACTAATAATTGACATAGACCGGTCCGGTCGGATTACCCTTGCCTGCTCTCTTATTGCTATCCTGGCAGGCCTGGCAGTGTCAGCCGGTTATAAAAGAAGACGTAAATAGACTTATTAGCTCCAAAGACTCACGACCTTAAAAGGCCGGGAGAGGAGCAGCAGCCTGGTTTCATTGACAATGTCATAATAATATGCTA
>CADBNQ010000266.1 GCA_902796045.1 uncultured Lachnospiraceae bacterium
CCACTGACCGTGCTGGTCTTTTCACGGGTAAATGCTTCAAAAATCGTTTTCTGAAACTCTTCGCTCATGCCAATCCCGTTATCCTTGATCCGAAATTCAAAGTTGGCAAGATTCTCTGCCGGAGACGGCTTTTCTATAACGCGGAAGCTGATCGTACCTCCAGGCGGTGTAAATTTGATTGCATTGGACAAAATGTTCAGCAGTACCTGATTCAGCCTGAGTTTATCCGTCACGATATCTTCGTGGACCACATCCTGGGTATCGATAAACAGCTCCAGCTGTTTGGCACTGATATTTGACTGGATGATGGTTCTCAGGTCGTGGATCACGTCCGGAAGATGAACATCTGATTCTTCGATCGTGACCTTGCCGCTTTCGATCCGGCTCATGTCGAGCACGTCATTGATGAGCGACAGGAGGTGCTGGCTGGATACTGAGATCTTCCCCAGATAATCCTGCACCTGCTCCTTGTTGTCAATATGTGAAGCCGCCAGTGCCGTAAAGCCCACGATCGCGTTCATCGGCGTGCGGATATCATGGGACATATTGTTGAGGAAGGCCGTCTTGGCATGATTGGCATGTTCTGCCGCATTCAATGCATCTGACAATGCTTTCTGGCTTTCTGCAAGGGCAATATTCTTACTCTCAAGTTCCTGCCGGGCAGCTTCCTTTTCTATCACTTCCTTTTTCGTGCGCCTCCCGTCACGGACAAGCAGGCAGACCAGAACTGCGGCAAGAGCAAGGATGATTGATCCGAACAGGGCCATGTGATCCATCAGAGCATCCACTAAACTGTAGGAATAAAGCCCGTCAGTATACCGGTAGGCAATACCCTGGGCATAATCGCTGCCCAGCACATTGATTCCGCGGTTTAACAGCTTCAAAAGCCCCTCGTTGCCGATCTCCACCCCGAAGCATCTGCTGTCGTTATAGCTGGTCAGATGGAGAGACAGGTCTTTATACTTTCTGTTGCGCAGAATCTCATTTGCCCGCATACCGTTCAGGGTCATGCATCCCGCTTTACCTTCAAGCACAGCAGAAAGGCAGTCTTCATAGGAAGGATAATAGGTGATCTCTGCCTCGGGATAATTCGTCTTTACAAAGTAATACGACATACGGTTATTCTCATTAACCGCAAAATGCTCAGTCGTCTTATCGTTGAATTCTCCCTTATAGACCAGTCCCGCAGGGAATGCTGTGACCGCATTGGACTGATAGATCCCGTTCTCTTCCGAATAATACAGCCCGCCGCCCACTGGAAAGGCTGTATCAATCGCTCCCGTATTGATTCCATGGATCATGTCATCATAGCTCTTATACCCTTTATATTCGACAGTCATGTTCTCCATACCAAGCGTATGCAGGATAGCCGGAACAATATCTTTGACTATGCCTGTGATCTGACCCTGGTCATCCGTATCACAGTATGGCAGATAATTCTCCAGATAACCGACCCGGAGGGTATCATGCATTTTTATCCATTCCCGTTCTGCCTCTGAGAAGGCCTTTGCTGTCACACTGATCGAATAATACTTCGCTTTCAGGGAATTCAGATAATTGGGTTCTTCAGCGGCCAGCATATTCTGTGCGGTATTAAGCTCTTTAAGAAGATCAGGCCGGTTGATATTTACACAAAGATAGTAATCCGATGTGCCGAATACTGTCAGCACCTCCGACTGGTCTCTGGCATGAGCACCGTCACTCTCCACTGCGAGGACATCAACATCATGAGAATCAAAGGCTCCAAACAGACTGGCATGATCAGCATAGGCAGTCACCTCAGCAGATACATGCTGTTCCTCCAGATACTGATTCAGGACACTGACCATGGCACTTTCCAGAACGCCGATCCTGCATCCATTTAAAGTTGCGGGATCTGCGGTGATATTCTTATCCTTATCATGCTTGATCAGATAGTAGGATTCACTGCCCATGACCTGCTTTGGGTAGCCGATCCGGGCAGCGCGGTCTTCTCTGAAGGCCAGGCCGGCAAGCAGATCAATCTTACCGTCCAGTAGCATCTGATAGAGTTCACCAAAGCCTCCATATACATATTCATATTTCCAGCCCGTGTATTCAGAGAGCTTTCGATAGTATTCGTAAGCGTAGCCTGTCTTTGGCACCCCTTCGCGGGCACCTTCCTGAAATACTTCATTTTCATAGTAACCCACGCGGACAGTTTTCGTCCTCGAATCAGCCTGTACAGCAACAGGTACAAAGAAAGCCATACATATGATCGCCCAGGCAGTAACGATCAGAAAGGCTGAAGATATTCTATTGTGTGTGTTCTTTTTCAGTTTCATTCCTCTTCTTCCTCCTGTCATAAAACACCTTCTTCAAGTTGCTGTCTTCTCACCAGTTCCGCAAAGAAACCGTTTTTCGCTATGAGTTCATCGTAAGTGCCCGACTCAACAATCTTTCCCTGATCCAGGGCCAGAATCCTGTCGCAGGCCCGGATTGTCGACAGCCTGTGGGCGATCACGATCCGAGTGCACTTCATGGCGTCCATGGATTCTGTCACCTTTTTTTGTGTCAGGTTATCAAGGGCACTGGTGGCTTCATCCAGGATCAGCAGTCCTGGTTTGGCCACGATGGCCCTGGCAATCATGAGCCTCTGTTTCTGCCCGCCGGAAATACCTCCGCTCCCTTCACTTAAGAAGGTGTGCATGCCGAGGGGCATGTTTCGTATATCTTCGGCCATACCTGCCTTTTCGGCAGCTTCCCAGGCCTCAGCCTCGCCGAGCCATGGCGCCGTGATCGTTATGTTCGACAGGATGTCTCCCGGAAACAGTTTTCCATCCTGCAGAACTGTACCTATATTTCTCCGAAGAGAATGGAGATCCAGCTGATCCATCTGGGTGCCATCGTAAGAGATCGTTCCCCTCTGCGGGAACTCGAAACCCAGAAGGAGTTTTACCAGAGTTGTTTTTCCACATCCACTTTTCCCTACAAGGGCTACATATTCACCCTTATGAATATTTAAGGATAGGTTATCCAGTATAAGAGGTTCATCCTTCTGATAACGGAAGGAAATATTGCGCAGCTCAATCTCTCCGCTCAGTCCGGAGACTGTTCTGCCATGTCTTGATGATTCAGGGGGAGTCTTAAGTATCGGCTCTCCGACATCCAGGATTGGTTTTAACCTGGAGATATTTCTGCTGTGGTTAGCCACATTGTCTATACAGGAGATGGCAATCCCGAAAGCAGATGAAAAAGCAGCCAGCTGTGCTACAGAAAGCTGGAAGCGCCATGTGATCAGAAATGCCCAGAGCAGGCCAAAAAGACGTACCGTGGTGATCAGTTCGCTCCTCACACATAGAGGAAAGCGAACCGCAAAGGTAGCCCGGGTCTTCTGTGCGTACACCTTCAGCCATCTGGCGTAGGCTCTCTGTTCGCTGGCACTGACCCGAAGTCTCTCAATACCTGAGATCAGGCCGAATACCAGTCCGCTGTTCTCTTCGGAACTGGTCATCTCTCTCCAGAAAAGTCTGGTTTCCTGCCACATACTGATAAAAACCAGAGTCAGGGTGACAAGGAGGCAGACAGCGGCAGGCAGGGCCAGTCTGGAAGCGATGAAAAAAACCGGCATCAGACTGACCAGGGAGATCAGGATGTTGGTGCACATCATCAGGATATCTCCCAGAATCTTGGGGAGCTTATTGAGGGAGGATACTTTCTGTGCCACTGCGCCGGCTGTCCGGTTTTTAAAAAAAGTAGCCGGAAGAGCAAGGATACGCCCGTAAACGCTGTTTTCCAGTACCAGATCCAGACGGCACTGTATCCTCAGGTTGATGGCAAAACGTGCCGAGCTCATCAGATAATGGCAGCCGGCAGAAGTAACCAGCAGGATAAAGAGAGAAAGCATCATCCCGATCTTCTGAGACGGAATGATCCGTGAAAAAGCAATCTGTGTGACATAGGTCGGAATGGTTCCAATCACTGCCAGAAATATGGAAGTAAGCACATACATGATCAGATCACTGGTCCTGATATGGCGGAGGATAAACAGCAGAAACTCTTTTCCCGAGAGAGCCCTGGCCGGCAGCGGAGGATAGAAGCAGAAAGCTTCTTCCTCAAACTGATCATGGGTGCTGGCTGTAATCTTTATCTTCTGATTTGTCTGACTGTCCAGATAGTAGTAGCCCTGGAAGGTATCAGGGAACAAAGCCAGGACACCCTTCCCTTTTTCATCCCGGAAGCTGACCAGCATGGGGGCATCGCCGTCCCTCCACCATGGGCCATCCAGGCGTACAGATCTTTTCATGATTCCGACCGGACCCAGGATCAGGTCGATCAATTCAGGAAGAGCCTCCCCGCCTGCCTCATAGAAAGGAAGTTCGAGATGGTAGTAATCAGCGATCAGCTCAATCTGATGCAGGTTGTCTTCCACAGAGCGGGAGGCATCATCCAGAGAGCTTTTCAGGCTGCTGACGGTATTGGCCAGAATCCGTCCGTTTTTACTCTCGGCATACAGATCCTGGTCCATCCTTTCCCTTAACTGTTCTCCGTAGTAACCCATCTATGTCACCTCCCCCTATGCTGTCATGACCAGTTCTTTATAGTAACCGTCAAGGGCTATCAGACTGTCATGGGTTCCCCGCTCGACAACCTTCCCCCTGTCCAGTACGATAATCTCATCGCAATCCCGGATCGTAGAGAGCCTGTGTGCCACTATGATGCAGGTAATCCCGCGAGAACGAATGTATTCGGATATCTCATACTCTGTACGGGCATCCAGGGCAGAGGTGGCTTCATCCATGATCAGGATGGAAGGATCACAGGCCAGTACTCTGGCAATCTCCACACGCTGTCTCTCACCGCCGGACAGGTTCTTTCCTTTTTCCAGCAGCATCATGTGATATCCTTCTTTTTCAGACATGATCAGGTCATGGATGCCGGCATCCCGGGCAGCAAGCTTCATCTCAAAATCCTGGATGGTCTCGTCCCACATCTTGATATTATTTGCCATGGTATCATGAAACAGAGCAATCTCCTGGTTCACCATGGTCAGAGAACTCCTGAAAACAGCCCTGGGTATGGCATCGATCTCTTTTCCGTCAAACAGGACCTCACCGCTCCAGGGTTTATTAAGCCCGGCTATCAGTTTTGCAATTGTCGATTTGCCGGATCCGGATCCGCCCACCAGAGCGACTCTCTTCCCGGGGGTCAGGCTCAGACTGAAATCTTCAATCAGAGGATCGGCATAGCGGGAATAACCGAAGGAGACAGACTGAAGCTCCACCTTTCCCGTAAGCTTCCTGACCTCTTCAAAATCAATGTCCGCATAATCCTGCCTGAAATCAATTTCCTGCGGATAATCCATGACATCTCTGATCCGTTCCAGAGAGGCCCCCATATCCTGCAGATTCTCTCCGGCTTCCAGCAGATCATTTACAGGAGAGGAAAGGGACTGCAGCAGCTGCAGAAAGGCAAGAAGAAGACCGGCAGAGAACTTTCCTTCTATGATCAGCCAGCAGCCGATAAAAAGGACGACATGATCGGACAGCTTCTGGATAAAAGAAGGAAGCATTAAAAGATACCGGGCTACTTCGTTGAACTTCACCTGGGCTTTGACCACCGATGCGTGAAAGCCGCTCCATCTTTCAAAGAAACCGGCTTCCGAACCTGTCGCCTTGATGCTCTCGATCATATCGATCCCCGATACAGTGGTCGAATCAAGATTGGCCTGGTTCCGATACTGCGTGGCGGAAATCTCCCGTCGGATCTTTCCGACACGTCTGGCCACGAGCAGATTCACAATGATGGTGCCCACGCCGATGGCTGTCAGCGGCAGGCTGTACTGGGCCATGACCAGCAGATAGAAAACCAGCATCATAATATTCATGAGCAGGGGAGCCAGTTCGCCAATCAATGTTTCCGCGATAGAATCGTTGGTATCCTGGCGGTTTGCCAGGTCTCCCGCCCTCCGTCTCGAGAAAAAATCCAGGGGGAGCGAGAAAAGATGCTTCATATAAGCGGCATTTGACTGGACAGCCAGCTTTCCCGTTGACCGGATGATCAGAACACGGTGGATCACCATGGAAATAAGCTGAAAAATGATGACTGCAGCAAAGCAATACAGGATCCCCGGGTACCAGGAAGTCCGCTGTCCACTTAAAATATCATCTGTAAAGATCCGGGAAAAAACGGGTGAGACTAAGCCCCCGGCTGCAGCGAGAAAACCTGTCACCAGGACAAGAAGCATGGTCCTGCTGTCGGACTTTACAGCTTCCCGCAAAAAGACAGCAGGTCCCATCTTCGTCCCATCGGCCACAAAATCTTTGCCGGGAGTACATTCAATACAGACTCCTGCGTACTTCTTTTCCAGATTCTCCATGGAAAGGCGCATCCGTCCCATAGCAGGATGTACCAGCAGAGCCTTTCCGGACCGGAATCCTTCGAGGACGACAAACTGGTCCCGTTCCCAGGTCAGGATAGCAGGAAGGCGGCACTGACTCTCCAGTTCCCGGACACCGAGGGTTGATTCTTTACAGGAAAGTCCATAGTCTGTCCCTGCCCTTATGAGATCTTCCCTGCCTATACCATCCCGTGAGATACCACAGGAAGTACGCACCTGGTCCAGGCTCACCTGCTTCTGGTACCATGCCAGCACCATGGTCAGACAGGCTGCCCCGCCTTCCATATCTTCCATCTGGAGGATCAGCGGTACGGTAACAGTTTTATTCCACATCATCGATTCCTCCTGTCAACATAGTTATTGCATCAGAAAACGGATCGGAGGCACCTCTTCTGTCAGCAAAGTCACCTCCGACAGGGTAAAGTCATATTTTGACAGGTCCTCTTCAGGACGTATGATCAAGAGCCAGTTGTAATCCTGTTTAGCACATTTGTCCAATACCCATTCATTATCAAAAAGGAGTTTTCTGGCTTTTTCCCTGGAAATGGGTTCCATATACCGTATTTCGATCGTTCCCTTGTAGGTCGTCTGGTCAGGCATCTTCAGGACTGCGCCATCACCGAATTCTTTAATGGCCTGTCCGTTAAAACGGGATGCATCCACAAAACAAAGGACCATGATCCCGCCTTCCTTCCCATCTGCCATCGCTTTTACTTCCTCCGGATACATCTTGGCATACCCGGAAGTGTCAACGACCAGCCCTGTCACAGTTTCCGTGACGGGCAGGGTACCGGCGAATCCCCATATGAACACGGCAACCAGCATGATAAGCAGTGAAGCGATCACCACAATAAGGCCAGGTCTGCCGACACGGATATACTCACTCAGGTCTTCCTGAGAGACGTCATACTGCCTCCTGTTAGAGGATCCGTCTTCCTCGCCGCTCCAGTTATTTCCTTTGTGCTTTTTTCCCATAATCTATCTCCTGTAAAGGAAATCTTTAATTTCCTATTTTAGAACAAAGTCCGCAAGCGGACATCAACTCGCCTGCCCCTCAATATTGAATGATGAGCGCAGCAGGACTTTGCGCGCCGCCGCACAGCAGCACAGCTGCCTTCCTTTGTGCGGCGTGTGCATCTTCCCGGAGGGTTTTTTCTTTATCAGGAAATATTCTATTTCCTGATAAAGAAAAAAAAGGATTCAAAGAACACCTTCTTCAAACCCTTAATTCAAGCTGCCATCCTCATATTACTCAACAGCAATAATTTCTTTTTTGTTATAGGAACCACATGCCTTGCATACTCTATGAGGCATCGTTAATGCTCCGCACTTACTGCACTTTACCAGTGTAGGCGCAGACATCTTCCAGTTCGCTCTGCGGCGGTCTCTTCTACCCTTGGAAGATTTATTCTTCGGACAAATTGACATGGTCACACCTCCTCTTATACGTTTTATTCAAATGTACGATCTTAAGGTCCGGCTCCTGCCTGGGGCATATCAGGAATTATACTCCCGGAACAGGTCGCGGATGGCTGCCATGCGCGGATCACCAACCTCCTGCTCACAGTCACATGAGCCATGGTTCAGGTTCTTTCCGCATACGCTGCACAATCCTCTGCAATCTTCTTTACAAAGGACCTTCGTCGGAAGTGCAATCACAATCTCGTCAGAGACAAGCTTATCCACATCCAGTACCCATCCATCCAGACAGCTGCATTCATCAATCCTGACTTCTTCCGCTTCCCCTTCTTCCCGGTCCTCCTGGTCACTGCCAGGGTCCTGATCGGGAAGGATGATGGTATCGATCCGGATGGGAAAAGCTACTTTCACATCATCAAGGCACCGGTCACAGGGAATCAGCAGATCTACCTCTGTCTCCCCTTCTATATGAAGTCTGCCGCCCTTTGATGAAACCTTCATAACTAAGGGCTCTTTGTGACTGACAGGATAACTGCAATGGGACATGGTCAGTTCATCAAATCCAAGTTCCACTCTGTACTCTCTGACCAGAGACGGATTCACCAGGATCTCCGATAAATCGATTGTCACAATATCAGCAACCTTTCGTACTCATACTCTTGCTATTATACACACGGGGTTTTTCTTTGTCAAGCAATAAAATCCTCTTTACTTCTGGCTGATCTGCTGCTGCTGTGACCCAGCTGAAGATCGATCTCATGTTTGTTCTCCAGAATCTGTCCGTGGTCTTCTTTCAGTTTGGCGATGACAGCGTCAAAGTATTTCTTTTCCTGCTCGATCATACTGCTGTAGAGATACTCCATGCCTCCCATCATGCTCTGTGTATACTCCAGGGCACCCTTCTGGAGGGTCTTTGCAGTCTCCCTTGCGTTGCTCATAATCTCATCAGCCTCGGCATTCGCGTTATCCACAATCTCCTGAGCCCGCATATTGGCCAGGTTGACGATCTCGTTATCATCAATGAGAACGCCGGCTTCTTTGGCTGCATCCGCAACGATCTGCTCACCCTTGGCCCTGGCATCCGCAATAATGGACTCTCTCGTGGCAAGGATCTGTTTGCTCTCGTTTAATTCCCTGGGAAGCTGATCGCGCAGTTCTTCCAGCATGGCCATCAGTTCTTCGCGGTTCACCTTGATCATACTGCCGCCACCCAGCACTCCTGTAGTCTTGCAGTTGTCAATATACACTTCAATTTCTTCGATCAGCTGTTCAACGTTCATTTTTTTCCTCCATAATCTTCTTATATATCCTGTCCCTGATGCTGTCCGGCACAAAAGCCGAGAAATCGCCTTTAAAAGCGGCCAGTTCTCTCACAGCACTGGAGCTCACATAGGAGTATTCGGGACTTGTGGTCAAAAACATGGTGTCCACCTCAGGCATAAGCCGGCGGTTGGTCTGTGCCATGATCTGCTCATATTCATAATCCGCGTAAGACCGGACCCCCCTGATGATCACTCTGGCTCCACAGTCTCTGCAGAAATCCACCACCAGACCTTCAAAGGATGTAACTGAGACATTGGGCAGGTCACTGATCAGTTCACCGATCATCTCCACTCTCTCCGGGACACTGAACATGGGTGTCTTGGTATAATTCTTAAGAACCCCGACAACCAGGCTGTCAAAGACCGCCGAAGCCCGCCTGATGATGTCGATATGACCGTAGGTAACCGGGTCAAAAGTGCCCGGGTATACTGCAATGCTCATCCTGCTGCATCCTTCTTAATAAACGTATGCTTGTTGGTCTTATAGATCTTCTCTTTCGTAACTGAAAGGGCGGTCCCTTCCAGAAATGAATACTCTGTTAAAAGATCTGACTCTGCGATAATGACTGTGTCCTCATCACAGAGAGGGGAAGCTGCCAGAAAAGTCAGGACTCTCTTCTCCCATCCCTTACCATAAGGTGGATCCATAAAGATCAGGTCGAACCGCCTCTTCTCTTCTTCAAGAAGCGACAGGGCAGAGAAAACATCCCGTGCCATGACCTGTGCCTGGTCCTCCATCTGGGTATGGTGCAGATTATCACGAATGCAGGAGACGGCTCTGCGGTTGTTCTCCACGAACACTGCACATGAAGCAC
>CADBNQ010000267.1 GCA_902796045.1 uncultured Lachnospiraceae bacterium
GAAACAGGAACGCAGCAAGAATGGCCCTGCCAGTGCCCATATCCTGTCTTTTTACAGGGTGGGCAGCCAGATCAAAGTCATCCTGCTGCACGAAAACTGTCGGCGGATCAGGGGAGAAGAGGGTGATCTTGTCTGCCCGGGAGACCAGTTCCTGTATGCGGGGACAGTGATTGAAGTGACAAGGATCAGACAGCATGAGGACAGATGTGGAGGTTAAGGGATTGGACAGAGCTGAAACAACATGGAATCCGGAGATCCCGGATTCATTAAAGGAGCAGGTCATCTATGATAAAAGGCAGGCTCTCACATTGTATATAGATTTTATCGTGGACGGCACTGCCTCCATGCACACTGTTTTTCCGGCAGTAACCTACAGTGCTTCCCAGTTCATGAAGCACCTTGCCAGATATGAGGTCTATCCCCGGATCGGCCTTACTGTCCTGCGCAATGATGCAGAAGGACAGGAGAGTGAGGTTATCTGTTTTGAGGACAATGAGCCATTTACCGCCGATGTCCCTGTCTTTTTAAAAAAGCTGGGAGGGATTCCTCTCTATGGAGGCGGACAGGACGGGAGGGAGTCAGTCCATACAGCCATCAGCAGATCCCTGTCCAAGTTTCCGGTCTCCGGGAGAAACAGGGCCCTCTTTATATATACAGATGCCTACGGAAGCAATGACTATGCAGAGTATCTGAAGGAACCCCTGGGGCAGGTTGTCTTCTTCTGCACGGAAGAACTCTCGGAGGAAGATTTCAGATTCTGTTTTGCCCGGTCCGACGGAGAGCTTGATGAGGAGTCTTCCCCCATGTTTATCGATTTTGAAAAGTTGCTGAAACCAATGAGCACAGAGCTTCTGGATAATATCATCAAACCTCTCAAGGATCTTATGAAAGGAGTTTCCATCGGTGCATAGTGAAGATTTGTGGAAAGAAGGAGACCCTCTTCCAGAGGAGATTCTGGCCATTCCGGAGGTCATTTCTCCCGGGGACCGGCGCATGGAGGCGGTCATGGACTCCTTTATCAGTCTGAAGGTCTTGTTTCGGAGAGAGGAGATGGACAGTCACCATGTAGACTGCCTGATCCTGTACCAGATTGCCCTTCGGGTCCTGCACATCATGGAGGATCTTAAGAAGAGGCAGGTCTTTCCGGGCCTTTATGACCTGAAGGATTTCTATGTGGATCTGGGGCAGGGCATTTCTGTCTGCCTGACACATCCTGAACGTTTCCAGTTTCCTGGTCATCCCCAGGATTATGAATGGTATCCGGAGGATGAGAAGGCCTTCGGAGATCTGGAGATTTTTGATGAAAAAAGCCAGCAGCTGGCAGACAGCAGGCTGATCTATAAGATCCTGGTTGCCTCTTCCAAAGGAAACGTGCTTATACCGCCCCGGGAGACCAGGGCTGACTATTCTGCCCTTTTTTACAGGACGCTCCCGGCGGAACTGGCCGAAGGCTTTGGCCGGAAGGAAGGACTGTCCCACCATGAGATGAAGACCCTGATCGAGGAGGCTATCCTTCTGGAGAAGGAGAATGCCAGGGCAGTCAGGGAGCGGAGACAGGAGGAAGCTGTCCGTCTGGCGGCGGATGCAGTCTGCTCTCCCTGCAGGGGACAGAATGAAAAAGCAGAGGACGGGGCAGACCAGGAAGTGATCTACAATCTCTTTGTCCTCCTGCGGACCGAGATCAGCCAGACTGGCAGACTCAGCAGGCTCCTCTACCTCTGTCAGGACCAGCTGGAGCTTGAAACCGGGTTTCGGAATGACAACAGCTGTCAGGCCTTTGTATATGGGGACGGGTTCGTCCAGGCAAGGGAATTCTGTCAGTACCCTCCCGGCTTCCGGGTTCAGCTTCCCCAGAAGATCAGGGACTATTCCTGCGCGGAGACGATGGTGATTGCCTGTGAGCTGATGGAAAAGACCATGGCGTTAAAAGCTGACGAGGGTTCTCACTTTAACATGATCCTGATCACAGATGGCCGTCTAAAGAATGACGGGATATTCCAGCATGCCCTGA
>CADBNQ010000268.1 GCA_902796045.1 uncultured Lachnospiraceae bacterium
ATCTCCATCTGATGCGTCAGCCCGTTCCTCCACAAGAATATAGTCTCCGGAGAAAATCCCGGCGCCAATCATACTGTCCCCCCTGACCTTCAGCATAAAGGTCTGTGTATTGTGGACAAACTCCGGCATGATCGGGAAATAACCTTCGATATTCTCTGCGGCAAGGATAGGTTCCCCTGCTGTCACTGTCCCTATGATGGGAACATTCACAAGTTCCCGGCGCAGGAGATTAAACTCGTCATCGATGATCTCGATTGCTCTGGGCTTGGAGGGATCCTTCCGGATAAAACCGTTTCGTTCAAGAGTCTCAAGATGGGCATGAACAGATGAGGTAGATTTGAGATGTACGGCTTCACATATCTCACGTACAGCCGGGGGATATCCCCTGCTTAATATAGATTCTTTGATAAACTCGAGAATCTCCTCCTGCTTTTTGCTTATTTTACCGCTTTTCATTGGCTGACTCTCCTCTCCTTAGATCAGATCACATAAGGTCCTCTTTGCTGATCTCTTTGCCGTCCCTCCATACTCTTTCCAGATCATAAAAAGCCCGGTCCTCGCTGCTGAAAATATGAACGATGATATCTTTGAAATCCAGCAGGATCCAGCCTGCAGACTGATACCCTTCTATCTGTTTGGGAAGGTATCCTTCACGGCCAAGGGCGTCCTCCACGCTGTCGGACATGGCCTGAATCTGGTTGCGGTTCAGTCCGTTTGCTATGATAAAATAATCAGCCAGGACAGAAATCTCGCTGATATCAAGTATGGTGATATCTTTCCCTTTCTTATCCTCAAGTGCTTCTACAGCCATCAGTGCCATTTTCTTTGATTCGTCCATTTTCTCACCTCTTTTGTAGATTCTGGTAAAAACTAAGGGTTTCTCTGGTCATAGGATCTGTGACATGATCGCAGGCTGCCAGATAGGCAACCGTATCCGACAACACTCTGATCAGACATTGATCGATATCCGAAAAAGCCAGTCTCCGGATCTCCTCCAGATGGGATGCCTTATCCCTGTTGGGTTCAATATAATCTGCGATAAAGAGAATCTTGTCAAGCAGGGACATCCCTGGTTTGCCGGTAGTATGCCAGGTGATGGCTGAGAGAATCTCCTCATCTTCCACCCCATATTTCTCCCTGGCAAAGAAGGCCCCAAGCCTGGCATGCAGCAATTCCGGATTCTGCTCTTCCCATGATGAAACCGGGAGCTGTCTGTCCCTGGCATAGCGAAGCATCTCCTGCCCGGTCATGTATTTTGCACAGTCGTGAAGAAGTCCTGCCATGTCAGCCTTCTTCACATCAGCGCCATATCTCATGGCCAGACAGGCAGCAGTATATTCAACACCAAGGGTATGCTCGTAGCGGAACTCTTTCAGAAGATTCCTGAGGTCACTTTTAATCTCTTTCCTTGTATATACCATGCTCATAGATATACTCCCTCACTCTCTCAGGAAGAAGGTAGCGGATGCTCTCCTTCTCTCTGACTCTCCTGCGGAGATCATGGGAGGAGATCTCCAGCACAGGAGACTCCAGCAGTCGGATATCCGCATCATACTTGTTCATGATATAGGCAATCTGGCTTTTTAAGGAGGATGACGACCCGCCGTCTCTTCCGGCCACCAGGATCACAGCCATCTTAAAGATCTCTTCCGGCTCTTTCCATGACTCGATATGGTAGAGGGAATCAGCTCCCATAATAAAAAAGTAGCGGTGATCGGGGTGGGTCTGCGTCAGGTTCCGAAGGGTCTCCACCGTATAGGTCGTGCCGTCCCTCTCCAGCTCCACGTCTGAAAAACGGAAGTGGTCATTGTCCTCAATGGCCAGACGGACCATGTTGACTCGATCGCTCTCTGTGGCAGTGTTGGTAAGATTCTTGTAATATGGATTCTTTGTCGGCATGATCAGTACTTCATCCAGACCAAACTGCTGATAGGCAGTCTCAGCCAGAAGCAGATGTCCAAAATGAATCGGGTTGAAAGTACCTCCCATAATACCGGTTCTGGTGATATGCTTCATAGAACACCTCTGTTATGGTAAAACGATCTTTCGCTGTTCTTCATCCCTGGCCGGCTTATAGAGGACGATCTTGCGTCCGATGACCTGAACTACCTGGGACCTGGTTCTCTCGGCCAGGACCTCTGCGATCTCTCTGGGATCATCCATACAGTTTTTCTGTACGGATCCCTTGATCAGTTCCCTTTTATCAATGGCCTCCCTGACAGACCGGATCACCTCCGGGGTGAGGGACGCCTTTCCGATATGGAAGATAGAATCCATATTCATAGCCAGGCTTTTTAAATATGCTCTCTGTTTGCTTGTCATTAGCAAATACCTCTTTACAGGCAGCCTGACAGCTGCCTTCCTTTTCTATTTATAATAATCAAACTCCAGACCATAGACCCTTACTGTATCGCCTTCCTGGATGCCAAGCTCCTCCAGGCGGTCAAGGACCTGGTTGGTCTTCATAAAATTCTGAAAAAACTGAAAACCTTTTTCGGATTCCAGATTAGTATATCCCAGCATACGCTCCACTTTAGGGCCTTCTACTGAGAACACGCCGGGTTCTGCCATAGTGACTGTAATAGATTCTCCCGGCTCGTCATCATCAAAGCGTGGCATGGTTTCCGGCTCAAACTCCGTCGGCTCCTCAGGAAGCTCCTTCAGCAGGCCGTTCACATACCACAGGAGATCATTGATTCCCTGACCGCTGACGGCAGATATGGGAAATACCTTCATGCCAAGTGGACCAAACTCCTCCTCAAGAAGGTCTGTCATGACCTGACAGTCCTCCGGGGACATGGCATCGATCTTATTAGCTGCGATAACCTGGGGCCGCAGGGCCAGCTCTTTGTTGTAGGCGGCCAGTTCTTTGTTGATGGCATGGATATCCTCCACCGGATCTCTCCCCTCAACAGAGGCCGCGTCCACCAGGTGGATCATCACCTTTGTCCGCTCTATGTGTCTTAAGAATTCATAACCCAGGCCGACACCCTCGGATGCCCCCTCGATGATCCCCGGAATATCGGCTATGACAAAACCATTGCCGTCAGGCAGGTCCACCACCCCCAGGTTCGGGTTCAGGGTCGTAAAATGATAATTGGCGATCTTTGGCCTGGCATTGGTGACTCTTGATAAAAAAGTAGATTTGCCCACGTTGGGGAAACCGATCAGTCCGACATCTGCGATGACCTTCAGTTCCAGGTCAACCCAGAGTTCTTTTGCCGACTGGCCGGGCTGGGCGTACTTGGGGGCCTGCATAGTTGCAGTGGCATAATGCTGGTTGCCTTTTCCTCCCCTGCCTCCCTTTAATAATACCACAGGTTGGCTGCGGTTGGCCATATCAAGAATCACTTTTCCTGTCTCGGCATCTTTGATCACAGTCCCGGCAGGCACCTTGAGGACCATATCTTCACCACTGGCGCCGGTGCATTTCCTTCTGCCGCCCTCTTTACCATCACCTGCGCAGTATTTCCTCTTATGACGGTAGTCAACCAGTGTGTTAAGTCCGGGGTCCACTACGAAGATCAGGTCTCCGCCATGACCTCCGTCTCCCCCGTCCGGTCCGCCGTCCGGTACATACAGCTCTCTCCTGAAGCTGACATGGCCGTCACCGCCTTTGCCGGACCTTATAAAGATGCGCGCGCGGTCTGCAAACATACACTAACCTCCTGAATTGGTTCACAATCGAAAAGAGCGGCTCCAAATGATATGGAAGCCGCTGCTGTTTTCGGATACATAACAATCCGGTGATATTATGCTACCGGATATACAGAACACTGTTTTTTGTCTCTGCCCATTCTCTCGAAACGTACTACACCATCTGCCTTGGCAAATAATGTGTCATCACCGCCACGTCCGACATTCAGTCCGGGGTGAATCTTTGTTCCGCGCTGTCTATAAAGAATATTGCCAGCTTTAACAAACTGTCCATCTGCTCTTTTCGCACCAAGTCTCTTGGACTCAGAATCACGTCCGTTCTTAGTAGAACCGACACCTTTCTTATGTGCGAAGAATTGAAGGTTCATCATCATCATGGTCCTTACACCTCCTTCATGTTAACGTTCAACCAGGGCTCATAGCCTTCAGCAATAGAGTGCACTCCCAGATCATAGGATCTCATCAGCAGATCAGCTTCCGGCGTCGGGTCTTCCTCAAACACCAGATCGATCAGTCCTCTTTCTTCATCCTGTGTCAGCCGGAAGGAATCCTGACAGAACTCTTCCAGACTGTTGACCAGATTGATGGAAAGGACCGATACTGAGCAGCATACGAGATCGGCACCCTCCTGGGCGCTGTCGGCATGACCGATCACCTGAAAGCCTCTGTAGCGGCCGTCAGGCTTTTTCAAAATCGTGATAACTGTCATCAGCTGTCCTGTACGGTTCAGGCATTGATCTTTTCGATCTTCACCTTGGTGTATGGCTGTCTGTGACCCTGCTTCTTGTGATAGCCTGTCTTCCTCTTGTACTTGTAAACGACAACCTTCCTGGCCTTGCCGTCTCCAATGACAGAAGCCTCAACAGTTGCACCGGCAACTGTAGGATCACCTACCTTGACTTCATCACCGCTTACAACTAATACCTGGTCAAATGTATAAGCAGATCCAGCTTCAACGCCAAGCTTCTCAACTCTGATCACGTCGCCTTCGCTAACCTTATACTGTTTACCACCTGTTGCAATAATAGCGTACATATGGCACCTCCTGAATAATTACTCGCCAGCTTTGGTGTCTCTGACCCATCAGAGAGCTTTTACCTAACTGCGCGGCATACGGATAATATTTTACCATCTGTCCCGGCACATGTCAATCGTTTTTTTCCATAGTCCGGGCCGCAGATTTGACTTCTGCAGGGGTAATCTTTATCACGTCCGTTGTCCTGTCTTTGATCTCCTCCTGCATCTTGCGATAACTGACGATGAAATACCTGATGCTGTCCTGGATCTGTGTCATTCTGAAAGGAATATCCTTCTGGTCAACGACCAGCCGCCTGCTCTCAGATTCATCATCCTCGGCATGGTTGGTCTTGTTTCTCACATCACCTATATTATAATAGGCATACAGCAGAT
>CADBNQ010000269.1 GCA_902796045.1 uncultured Lachnospiraceae bacterium
GTCACTCATCTGCTTGCAGTAAATGATATCTCTGATCAGGGCGTTCTCAAAGAGAGCATCCTCCAGGCTGTCATCAATCTTGATGATGAACTGCTTCTTTCCTGTATCCATGGCTACCGGACGGCTGATGTCCTCTTCATTGCCGGGGTCCTGTTTGAGAAAGATGACCGGATAGACCAGGTCCTCCTCAAACCTCTTATATACTGCCTCTGTTTTATCTGATAATGTTTTCGACAAAATCTGCATGCTTCTACTACCTCCAGGATTCCTTTGTAAAAAGGATTCTAGCAAAATAATCCATCTCTTTCAAGATACTTTCTTGTCAGGAGTATATGCCTCTCTGGCATAATAAACTTCTGCCCTGCCGGATATTTCATTGTACAGTACAGCTTCTGCCGCATGCTTGTAGGGTGTCACGTAGAGAGCAGCAAAGCCAAGAGTCAGAAGACACAGGAGATCCCATCCTATAAAACTCACTTTCAGCTTCAGAAGGCGCAGTTTATTGCCCTGCATCATCTTTCTGGATGCCCGCATGGTCTCGATCACGGGAAAGGCTGGTCTTTCTTCAAGAACATAGGGAGCCATGGCATATGTCAGGTAAATATAGATGCCGGGCAGGATAAACAGAATAGTCAGGCCGAACTCGATGAAGGCCAGGGAAACCCGGAGGAAAAGCGCCTTCCAGAAGAGACCGGTACAGGAGAAAAGGCTCCCCAGCCGTACCCGGGCCTTATCCAGAAGCGAAAGATTAAACCTGATATAGCCAAGACGCACTGTCTCACCGACAAAGAAGTGGAAAATAGCGATCAATGAGGAAACGATCAGGATGATGTCCGCATAGTCAGGGATATTCTCCAGGAAAGTGATGGCCGCTGCCATGATCAGGAAAAATCTGCCCCAGACAAATAAAGACATGCAGAAGGCGCCGAAAAAAGAGGCAATAAGGGAGGCGATGATCGCCTTGGGCCAGTGCCCATACAGACAGTCCTTTGCTATCGCTTTAATACCTGATGTACGTATCTTCATCTTGATCATCCTTTCTCTGATCCGGTCGGCCGGATTCACACTAAAAACGAGGCTGCCACAAACATAGGGCAGCCTGCTTTTACTGTTTGTCATGAATATCAATCTGATGCAATCAGACGTTCCACATTTCCTTGATTCTCAGAACCTCGTTGAGAGTCATATTCATAAAGACTTCATTCTTTGGCTGGTTGCTCAATGCACCCGTCTCCTTACGGTATGCGATCTCCTCAGCCACATCTTCTAAGGTAATACCCTGTTCTTTGAGAATCTTAGCAGTTTCAAAACCTCTCATCCGGATACCTCCTGTCATTATCCCCCCAATAATAAGGAAGGATCATCTCATAATTCAATCAGATTCCCCCTGCTGTCTTCTTAAAACCAGGGGCTTCTGATCTTACTACTGATGATTATACTACAGTTCCTCTGTAATTACCAGTTATAGATTATGAAAACGATGAGAATCCCTTTCATCCTCCCCTTCTCCGAATCCCAGCTGGTCGTACTGGGCCTTCACTTCTTCCCAGGGGAGGACGTCTCTCTCCTCCTTCAGGTAAGTGATGATATCTGCGATTCCCTCTCCTGTGTAGGCGCTGGTGTAAAAAATCTTCCTGCATCCAGCCAGCCTGAGCCAGGCAGCTGCCTGTTCCGGCTGTGCAGCCCAGTGATCGATCTTTGTGACCACACCGACCACTTCTCTGTTGCAGACAGGGGTAAGATTAGGTGAATAGAGAGAAAAAGGTTCGGTAGAGTCCATAAGAAGCCCGATCACGTCGGCCTCTGCAGTAAAGACAGCAAGAGCAGATATCAGGTTCTTGGTCTGGAGGTATTCACCGGGAGTATCAATAATGACATCAAAATGATTGACATACTGAGTCTTATGGTAGGTAATGGTATTCCCCTTCATAGCCTGAGTCAGTGTGGTCTTGCCTGATTCACTGCGTCCTATGAACATAATTTTTCTCATATTATTTCCAGTCTTTATACTTTGGCATAGTCGACATGACCGCACAGGCCGCAAGTGACAGATAAGCCTGTTCCTTGGAATCACTTCTGGAGGTGATGGCGATCGGGATCTTGGCCCCGACGATCACACCAAAGCTGTTAGCCCTTGCGTTCATCTCGAGTACTTTGATCAGCAGGTTCCCGCTCATCAGGTCAGGGGCAACGATCCCGTCAAACTCGCCGCAGAACTCACAGTCGTACTTCTTCAGTCTGGCTGCTTCCTTGCTCATGATCAGGTCATAAGGAATCGGGCCTACAAGGTTGCACTCTGCAAAGTGCTCTTCATTCTGATGGAGAACCAGGGTCTGGGCTTCAACGGTATCTTTCATATGGAAGCTGGGCTTCTCCACGAGGGAGAGCAGGGCAATGTTGGGATTCTCCACATTGATCAGCTTCAGTGCCCTTACCATGTTTTTGATGATCTCCTTACGCTGCTCGATGGATGGGCGGACAAGGATCGTAGCGTCAGAGATCGCCGTGATCTTCTGGCTGCCGGGAATCTTCACCATAACTACGTGGGTCATCAGTCCTTCGCCATCGACCAGGTGGTTGCCCTTGTTCAGGACCGGCATCAGGAAGTCACGGGTCTGGGTATTGCCTCGCATCAGAACATCCGCTTCACCGGCCAGGATCATCTCGATGGCAAACTGTACAACGTTGACATCGGAGGAAACAGCCTGCAGGTCAAACTCCCTGTCCTTGAGGCCAAGGCGGTCAAGCATATCCCAGATCTTCTTCTGGTTGCCCACCAGAATAGGATACACAAATCCGGATGCCTCTGCGTCAAAGGCACCAAGAAGGATGTTCTCTACATCTGCTCCGGCGATGACGACACGGATCGGCTTGTCAAGGGCCTTTGCCTTGTCAACGATCATATCAAAATCTTTGTCAAATCTTTCATTTAAATCTATGTTATTCATTACATTTACATCAGCTGTATTATTCTCACTCATGTTAATCTCCCCTCTCATTCACTATGGTCAGTCATCTTA
>CADBNQ010000270.1 GCA_902796045.1 uncultured Lachnospiraceae bacterium
ACCGTCCCCAGGACCAGGGGAGCATAATCGTCCGCAAGCTGCCAAAGGGGGAAACCAAGTATCCCATCATCGGTGTCGCCGGGCGTTCTGGCATGTCCGTGATACAGATTGAAAAAGTGATGGTCTCTGACGGAGCTGGTTTCAGCGCTATCGTGCTGGATATTCTCAAGGACAGGAACCTGCCTTTCGAGCATTGTCTTACGGGAATTGATACCGTGACACTGATCATCCGGAGTGATCTCCTGGGAAAATGCAAGGATGAGCTGCTTGCCGAGATCAGGCAGACAGTAGCTCCGGATTATCTGGGACTTACGGAGCATCTGTCCGTGATCGCAGTCATCGGGGAGAAAGATACCGAGTCCAGTGATGCCAACATCCGAGTGCTCTGGCGCCTGATGCAGGAGGGTATTCCCATCAACACCATCAACCAGGGGGCAGGTAAGCTGAACCTGCTGATCGGTGTTCCGGACGACCGCTACGAGGACGCCATCCGGGCCATTTATACAACCATCGATAAACAGATTGATTCTGATAACATAAAATCATAACCGGCCGGAAAGGAAAAGCACTGATGAGAAAGAAGATATTGCTGGGCTGGCTCAGGATAATCATTGGCCTGTTCATATTTGCCTTCGGGGTGCATCTTACCATATTTGCCAATATCGGACTTGCTCCCTGGGACTGTCTGGGGATGGGATTATCCTACCACACACCGTTGAATTACGGGCTGTCCATGACCTTGATCGCCCTGGCGGTACTTGGAATTGATGTACTATTAAGGGAAAAGATCGGATTTGGAACAATAATAGACGCCCTGCTGACCGGCAATTTTGTCCAGTTCTTTAACAGCTTCAATCCCCTCCCATTAAATGAAGATGTTCTGACCGGCATCTGCATCATGCTTGTCGGATTTGTTTTTATGGCTCTGGGAATGGCTGTCTACATGAAAAGTGAGCAATGCTGCGGTCCAAGAGATGCCCTGATGGTGGGCCTTGGGAAAAGGATGACACGAATCCCGATCGGGATTGTTGAGGTTATCCTCTGGTCAGTTGTCCTCCTGGCAGGATGGCTTCTTGGCGGACCGGTCGGCATAGGTACGATCATCAGTACTTTCGGGGCGGGCATTGTGATGCAGATTGTCTATTCTCTGATCCATTTTGAACCCCGGGACCTGAACCACAAAGGGGTGCTGGAAGTTTCAAGGGAACTGGCACATTAGAGATCAGCAGTAAAGAATACGAACTTAGATAATACATCTATACCCAAAAGAGGCGGTAAACTATGATACAGTTGCGTATAAAAAATGAGTCAGAGCTATATAGTCCTTACGATCCTTCTCAAACCGTGATCAACAGGGATGTATACAATTACCTGAAATCATTCTTCACAGAAAGTGAAGGCAGAACACACCAGCATGATACCCTGCAGATTATCACTGATACTCCGATTAATGAGGAGAGAGTAAAACAGACCATCATAGCAGCTGTTAAGAAAGACCAGACGGAGATTGACAGACAGATTTCACTCAATCACAAGAGAGCGGTGGAGGGTTTTGTAATTGGCATCCTTCTCAGTATTGCCGGTTTCGGCCTTGCGGTCATTCTAAATCAGGTCATCCTGGAGATCATCTCATTTATCGGTACGATGTCAGTGAGGGAGGCTGTTGTTATATATACAAAGCTGAATCCTGATATAAGAAGGGTCAGGAGACTGTTGGATCCCCTGACCGATCTGAAAATGGAAGTGGTCATAGCTGAATAGATAAATACAGTTTCTTTATTCTTTAAAGAATACCGGTGTGTGAACAGGTGTGTTCCAGAGGGCTTCGATCTCGTCATCCCACCTGGCAAGGTTCATCTGGAATCCCCCTGCTTCCTGCACGGTGAGGATCTCGCCGACCATATTGGCTACTACCTTAACCCCCATGGCTTCCAGGTATTCTACTGTATCTTTATAGAGGATAAGCATCTCCATCATTGTGGTGGCGCCGCAGCCGTTGATCATGGCAAATACCTTGTCGCCGGCCTTGATTCCTACAGCATCTACGAGAGTCTTTGCGACAGTGGCCACGGTTCCCTTCGCTGACTGCATAGGAACGCGGGTTCCGCCTCCCTCTCCATGCTGTCCGGCACCAATCTCCATGAATTCCGTCTCTCCCAGATCACCAAAAGACATGCCGTTCTGCGGATGAGTTGCATCGGTGACCTTGACAGTGATCGAGCCCATGTTCTCTGCGTATCTCTGGCAGATGGCAGCTACTTCATCCAGGCTCTTGCCCGCTGCCGCAGCTGCTCCGGCAATGTGGTACATGGCAACAGCGCCTGCCAGACCTCTCTTATTATCTTCCCCGTTCGGATCAAAACGCACTTCTTCATCTGTGATGACCTGACGTACATTCATGCCGGCCTTCTTTGCCATCATCATAGCCTGCTTGCCTGCCAGCTGGTCTCCGGCATAATTCAGGGTGAGCAGAAGAATACCATGTCCTTTATCGGCCTTCTTCAGGGCTTCAAAAACCATTTTCCCGGAGGGAGATGCGAAGATGTCTCCTACTACAGAGATGTCGAGGGCGCCCTTTCCAACATAGCACTGCAGAGCCGGCTCATGTCCTGAACCTCCATAGGTGACCACGGTGACACGGTCTGCCTTCTCAAGGTCTTTGCTGATGACCATATGACCTTCAATCTCGATGAGGTCGCCGTAGGCAAGTCCCATACCCATCAGCAGTTCGTCTGTCACATACTCCGGTCCATTAATAAATTTCTTCATCATGATAATAATACCTCCTCCTAAATGATAATCTATGCTCAGGCCACGGCCAGTCCTTCAAAGAAAGCTGCCATGGATAATGCGCCTGCATCTGCCGTTCCTATGGTCTCCTCACCATAATACTTGGCCCTGCCATACTTTGCGGGAACCTGCTTAGTAGATTCTGCTCCTTCCCCGGCTGCTTTGGCAGCAGCCTCAAAGAGCTCTGCCGGATCCTGTCCATCGTAGGCATTGATCGCTTCCTGGGCAGGGATCACTGCATCCATCATGGTCTTATCTCCGACCTGGGCGCCGGACATGAAGTCAAGCATCTCGAATCCTGATGCAAAGAGAGCTTTAAGTTCAGTCACGCTGAGTTCGTCTGTATCCGGGGCTCCTTCAGCCATCCCGGAAAACCAGCTGCTCCAGAGCGGCACTGCGGCTCCTCCTCCGATTTCTGAAATCGTGTCAGCACATGCGTTGAGCATGGCGCTGACTGAATCAGCAGACCCCTTGACAGCCTCTTCAATAGCTGTGGCGATCTTGGACATGGTGAGTCCGTGATCTGCGTCGCCAAATCGGGCATCGATCTGATTCAGCTCATCCTTTATGGCTATCACTTTATCGCAGGCATGCAGAAGGCGTACGCCAAAATCCTGTTTTGTCAATTGTCATCCCTCCTTATTACCTCATCAGCATACCGCCGGTGGCATCAATGGTGATCCCTGTCAGATAGTCCGCTTTGTTGGAGGCAAGAAAGGCGACGCAATAAGCCACCTCTTCCGGAGCGGCCACCCTGCCGACGGGAATCCGGCTGTTATAATAATCCCTTTTCTTTTCCAGGGCTTCCTTGGTCATGGGGGTCTCAATCATGCCCGGTGCTACCGAATTCACGGTGATCCCGTAAGTGGCAGCTTCCCTTGCCAGAGACCTGGAAAAAGTGACAAGTCCGGCCTTGGAGGAGGCGTAATGGGCGTGTCCTGTGGTGGAACCGTGGAAAGCAGCCTGAGAAACGATCTGGATGATCTTGCCCTTTCTCTCCTGGCCGATCAGGTGATTGACCATCATTTTGCTTAAAAGAAATGGTACTTCCAGATTCATATAGAGGGTCCGGTCAAAATCTTCAAGAGTCATCTCCCTGACATAGGCGGTTGGCCAGATGCCTGCATTGTTCACCAGGATATCC
>CADBNQ010000271.1 GCA_902796045.1 uncultured Lachnospiraceae bacterium
CTGCTCAAACATCAGCTGGATCAGCCTGCTGTCCTCAGAGACCACAGGTCTTACATTTCTGAGGAAATTCTGCATGGGTTTCCCCGCCGTCCGGATAATGCCGGCCCAGTTGGAGGCGATCTCCTTAAGGTCGGATGCCTCTGCCGGACTGAACTGGCTTTCCAGGGCCTCTGTATCAGTCCTGATAAAATCCTCCGCAGCAGAGATATTGCCGGTCTGACTGCCAGAACCGGGTGACGGCAGATCTGCCTGCTGATGGGTGGCCGGGGCCAGGGCACCGGCGCGGTCAATCTTTTCTTCCAGCAGCCGTATCCTTTCCAGGAGACTGTCTGTATCTGTCTCCATCTGGGGAAGACACAATCTGATAAAACCGACTTCCACCAGGATCCTTTTCTGAGCTGCGCCTCGGATCTGTCCGGAAAGGTCGGACAGGACACGGATATACCTCATCAGGGTTCCGGTCGTGGCAAGGGCCGCTTCTTCCTTCAGCAGAGCGATGTTCTCGGTGGACATATCCAGGTTGTCTTCTGCCCCGTCCTGACCTTTCAGGATCAGGAGATTGCGGATATACCAGAGAAAATCAGAAAGGAACTGAGCAAGATCACGTCCTTCCAGGACAGCCTGGTCTATGAGGGCCAGGACCGACCGGGTATCCTGCCGGATCAGAGATCTGAAAAGTCCGCTGAATACAGTGACGTCCACGGTTCCCAGGACGGCAAGGACATTGTCATAGGTGAGGGGCTGATTCAGGTAGAAAGAGATACACTGGTCCAGAAGGCTTAGTGCGTCACGCATGGATCCGTCAGCAGATCTTGCTATGTAGCTGAGGGCCTTCTCCTCAGCCTGGATCTGCTCTCTCTTCATCAGCACAGACAGGTGTCCGGCAATGGTCTCTGTCGATATCCGCCTGAAATCATATTTCTGACAGCGGGAGAGTATGGTGACAGGGATCTTATGCTTCTCGGTGGTTGCAAGGATAAATATCACATAGGATGGTGGTTCCTCAAGCGTCTTGAGAAGGGCATTGAAGGCTCCTGTTGAGAGCATGTGCACCTCATCGATAATGTAGACCTTATAGCGGCCTGAGACAGGTGAGTACTGGACCTGTTCCCGTATGTCCCTGACATGATCCACACCGTTGTTGGAAGCAGCATCGATTTCGTGTACATCCAGTGAACTCTGCGAGTTGATGGCCATGCAGGACGGACACGCATTGCAGGGGTTCCCTTCCTGGGGATTCTCACAGTTTACTGCCCTGGCAAACAGCTTGGCGACAGATGTCTTGCCGGTTCCTCTGGTTCCGCAGAAGAGGTAGGCATGGCCAATGCGGTTATATATGATCTGGTTGCGCAGGGTGCGGACGATGGCATCCTGGCCCTTCACTTCGTCAAAAGTATCCGGACGCCATTTTCGGTACAAAGCTATATAAGACATAGGACTATTGGTGGAGCTGTGCATTGATCTTTAATGCAAGCTCTTTGAGATAAAGGTATTCATTCAGTTCCGGATAATCGAGCACCATGGAAAGCAGGGCATCTAATATGGTCCCGATGGTCTTTCCCTCCTGGATGCCCAGCTCCTTTAACTGGTTGCCGTTGATCTTCAGATCTTTCAGAGTCAGGCAGTCAGCAGCCGCAAGAATCTCCCGGCTCACCTCCTCCGTCTCTGCCAGGATCGACAGCTTCATCTGCTGCATATAGGAACTCTGGGCACTGACATCGGCTTCCATTACTTTCAGGAGGTAGGGAAACAGTGTCGGCCCTACAGTATGCATCATCCTTCTGACATGCCGCCTCCCGGTGGTCCTGGGATCTTTAAATCTGGTATCATGGTACAGGATCAGGGTGCCGACGATACGGATCGTCTTGTTGTCAAATCTCAGCCGCTTCATGATCTCGGCAGCCAGGTCTCTGCTGACCTTGTTATGCCCGTAAAAATGATCGATTCCCTCGTCATCTGTTGTTCTGGTCAGAGTTTTGCCTACATCGTGAAAAAGTATTGTCAGACGCAGAACAGGATTGGCTTCGACATGCATAAGGGCATGGAGGGTATGGACACCGACATTGTACTGATGATGCGGATTGTTCTGAGGTGTATCCATCATCCTGTCGAATTCAGGCAGAAAAATCTCTGTGAGCCCGCATTCCCAGGCTGTTTTCAAAGCCTCCGGATGTTCTGAGATCATCAGCTTCAAAAGCTCCATCTGGATGCGTTCCGCACTGACATTGCGGAGCAGTTCTTTCTTTGCCTGAACAGCATTAAGGGTATCCGGGTGGATGCGAAAGTTCAGCTGCCCTGCAAAACGGACAGCCCTGAGCATCCGGAGCGCATCCTCCTCAAAACGCTCGGCAGGATTGCCGACGCATCGGATCAGGCCCTGCTTCAGATCATTCATCCCCCTGAAAAGGTCCACCAGGCCTTCTTCTTCGTTATAAGCCATGGCGTTGATGGTGAAATCACGGCGCATCAGGTCATCTTTCAGTTTGCTGGTAAAAACAACACTGCTGGGACGGCGATGGTCATCATAGGTGCCGTCGATCCTGTAGGTTGTCACCTCGTAGCCTGTTTTATCGATCAGGACCGTGACAGTCCCGTGTTTTAATCCTGTATCGATCGTTCTGGGAAACAGAGCCTTCACCTGTTCAGGCCTGGCAGAGGTGGTTATATCCCAGTCGTCAGGCTCTTTTCCCAAAATAGAATCCCGTACACAGCCGCCGACAATGTAGGCTTCAAAACCATGGGCATCCAGTGTGCTGAGTATCCTGGATACCTGGGAAGGTAGTGTAATATGCATTGGTATATCTCCTTTATGATCTCCTCCAGATAAAAGAAAGAGGCCATCTCCTTTTTGAGTATCATAGCACATAATCGGCCGTTATGAAAGAATATAAAAATTCATCAGAGACTGACAGTCTGTTCCCTGATTACCCGAGAGACGATATCCTGCTGGCCGCTGATGTGCCTGCGCATGATTCTGCCGGCAGTATCTTTATCGTGGCGGAAAATGGCGTTCATAAGCTGTTCGTGTTCTTCAGTCAGGACAGAAGGGTTCTTTATATCACGGATGTATTCCAGACGGTAACGGTAGAACTGTTCTCTGAGGCCGGCAATGATCGATACTAAACGGTCGTTTCCTGCAGCTTTGAATATGGTATCATGAAACTGCTCGTCATGGGCCACCATCTTCATGATATCCCCTTCCTCCACTGCACGGACAAAACTGTGATGGATCCTTTCCATCTCCTGCTGATCACCTGCCTTGATCCGTTCACAGGCAAGACAGGCAGCAAACTCCTCCAGAGCACTTCTCACTTCGATGACTTCTTTAAGATCCTTCTCTGTAATCCTGGCAACCTGTGCCCCTTTCCTGGGGACCATGACCACAAGGCCTTCCAGTTCCAGCTTTCGGATTGCCTCACGAACGGGAGTGCGGCTTACACCAAGGCGATTTGCCAGGGAAATCTCTGTAAGCCGCTCACCTGGCTTGAATTCTCCTGTGATGATGGCCTGCCGCAAGGTTTTAAATACGACA
>CADBNQ010000272.1 GCA_902796045.1 uncultured Lachnospiraceae bacterium
GAAAGTGAAGAGCTCCCTCTGGTAGAATCAGGAAAGGGGCGGCTCGTCCGCCCCTTAAAGGTTTACTGGATGACCTCACCGGATATGATCCATGGTGCAGGCTTCGCTTCGAATACATTCTTATTATTCAGTTTGGACATGGCAATCTGTATGACCTCAGTCCGGCTGATGTCATATTTCCTGAAGATCTCCAGGATGTTGGACAGGATATCAAGCTCCAGGGTGTAGACGACAAACTTCATCTGAGGGTTCAGCTTCAGGAGATTCTGAACCTCCTCCTCAAACTTCTCCGTCGCTACGATAAAGGAGAGGGAAGGTACAGGCAGGGGCTTCATGGATGCGCGGCTGGTGTCGTTGACGATGGCCACGTTGGTAAGACCGAACTTGGTCACGTTCTCCTCCATGGCAGCCTGGTCATGCTTTCTGTACTCTACAGCGATGATGGTCCCTTCACTGGCGATCATGGCAGACTCGACAGCGATGCTCTCCCCGCTGATGATGCAGATAGTATCCTGGTCATCCAGATGGAGCTTGTTGATGATGATGGACCGGATCTCACTGGCCACATACCTGACAGACCCCTGGGAGAAGTTGTCATTTCTCATGCCGATCTTGTAGGAGCTTCTGGCATTGGGGTTGATGATCAGCATGACAGAGGGCTCCGTGATCTCTGTGTTGATCAGCTCGGACAGCTTGCAGATGCTGACATGTCCACTTGGAGAAAGACCGGTCTTAAACCAGATGTCACATTCCCCAAGGCCGTAATTCCAGAGATCAAAGAAAAAATTAGGATTGCCGGAATCAGCAAACACAAGGACTCTCTTGTGAGTCTCTATGGTGGGGATCAGATTCTTCCTTTTCCTGCTGATGTCGATCAGCTTGATCTTCTCGATATCCAGCCCTGCTTTTTTGGAAAAATACTGGAGCCAGTCCAGAATATTCTGATTACTGAAAGATGATTTCTCTGTGATCATAGTACAGCCCCCTTTTTTATCATGATGTCATGAGCCCCCGGATACGGCGGCAGAAGCATCAGAAAAATGTAATAATTTTAACATTGATTTTTATCATTATTATTTTATTATAATAAAGGGAAAAAGGCAAGAAGCAGATAATAGTTGATTTCCTGCCTGGAACGTTGTAGAATATCAGGGATATAAGAGGTATACTATGTTTCAGCACAGTGTGGAATATCAATGGATGACCTACTTCTTCATATACAGTTTCCTGGGATGGATCTTTGAATCCACCTATGTGTCTCTGAAGGAGCGAAGATGGGTCAACCGAGGATTTTTAAAAGGACCCTTTCTCCCTATATACGGATCCGGTGCCGTGATGATGCTGGTTGTCAGCCGGCCCTTCGCGGATGATCCTGTATTGATCTATATCGCCGGGTTTATCGGAGCCACCCTGCTGGAGCTTGTCACAGGGGCGGCCATAGAGGCCGTTTTTAAGGTGAGATATTGGGATTATTCTTACCAGAAGTTGAACTATAAAGGCTATATCTGTCTGTCATCTTCTGTAGCCTGGGGTTTTTTTACCATCGGCATGACCAGATGGCTGCACCCTGCGGTTTGCAATCTGATAGCCGCGGTGCCGGAGACAGCCGGCAGCATCCTTTTTGCTGTGGTCTTCACCAATTTCAGTGTGGATGTTGTTCTTTCGGTCAGAGAGGCTGTCGATATGAGGGACGTCCTGATCCGCATGGAGAGTGTCCGGCATGAGATACAGATCCTGAAGAAGAGGGCAGATGTGATTGCTGCGGTGGTTGACGATGAGATAAAAGGAATAACGAACAGCACTTCTGAAGCTCTGGGGATCAATCAGCTGTTGAAGAGCATGGAGGAGCAGATCCGGCAGATGGACATCCAAAGGAGGATCTTCGGCAATCCGACCATGGTTTCTTCCAGGTATTCCCTGCCGCTTGAGACTTTAAAAGACGTATTATCAGGCAAAAGCCTGATTGCTGCCCATAAAGAGAAAGAGGATAACGGGGGAGTTATATGAGACAGTTTTTCGAGAAGTATCAGCATTTATTTTTACTGCTGTATTTTCCATTTTATCTTGCTTGTTTTCGTGCTCTGGAGCTTATGAAGCCGGATAAGATCCACATCATCAACTGCGGGGTGGATCAGTTCATTCCTTTCCTTGAGATTTTTATCATCCCCTACCTGATGTGGTTTTTCTATATCGGGGCGGCCGGATTCTATTTTCTTTTCGCGGAAAGAACTTCCTTCTGCCGTATGATGTACTTCGGCATGATCGGGATGACCCTGTTCGTGCTGATTTCCTGGCTCTATCCTAACGGACTTACCCTGAGACCGGAGGTATTTCCCCGGGAGAACATCTTTACTGACCTGGTCAGATGGATCTACAGCATGGATACGGCGACCAATGTTCTGCCCAGCATCCATGTGTATAATTCGGTAGGTATCTGTGTTGCCCTCCGCTTCAGCGAGAAACTGAAAGATAATAAGCCTTTGCAGACAGCTTCTCTGATCATAACAGTCCTGATCATCCTTTCTACCATGTTCATCAAGCAGCATTCGGTTGTGGATGTCATAAGCGGACTCGCCCTTGCATGGTGTTCCTATGAACTTGTCTATGACAATGCGCTTGAGAAGATTGCCGGTTATGTGGAGATCCTGCGGGAGATGAGATACAGGAGGAGACGAGTGCCCCGCTGGATGAGTAAGTGATTTCGGAGTATCTGTATGCGCAAGATTATGTTTGTCGGGAGAAGCGAGTGCGGTAAGACAACACTGACCCAGGCAATGAAAGGAAAGAAGATCATCTATCATAAGACCCAGTATGTGAATCATTATGATGTGGTTATAGATACACCTGGAGAGTATGCCGAAACGAAACGGCTGGGAGGTTCTCTGGCAGTCTACAGCGCAGAGTCCGATATCGTCGGTCTGCTGATCAGTGCCACCGAACCTTTTTCTTTATATCCGCCCAACTGCACCGCCCAGAGCAACCGGGAAGTGATCGGGATCGTCACAAAGTGCGATCATTGGGCTGCAGAGCCGGAGCAGGCAGCAGAGTGGCTGCGGCTGGCGGGCTGCAAAAAGATTTTCTTTACCAGTGCTTTTACCGGTGAAGGAATCGCAGAGATCATCTCATATCTGAAGGAAGAGCATGAGACCCTTCCCTGGGAAGTGGTCAAGTCCAGATATGACAGTCTGGAATACGGCAGGAATGCCAGTGATGATGACATGAATATCAATGGTGTTGTAGTATAAAACGGCTTAGGATTAAGTCGTTTTTTGCATCATATGAAGTTACGGTTTCCTGTGATGCTGATCCGCCGGGCGGATGCACATATCGACAGAGAAAGGATAGGATTATGATAAAGACATTAGCAGGTCAGATCGGAGAATACAAGAAAGCTTCTTTTCTGACACCCACGTTTATGATTCTGGAAGTAGTCATGGATATGGTTATTCCGCTCCTGATGTCCTCCATCATCGATCAGGGTGTGGAGAAGGGAGATATCCAGCATATCTACCGCATAGGTCTGCTGATGGTCCTGGCGGCCGCTTTTGCTCTTTTCTGCGGGGTCATGGGAGGAAAGTACGGAGCAGAAGCATCCACAGGCTTTGCCAGGAACCTTCGCAAGTCCATGTTTGACAATATCCAGACCTTTTCTTTTTCCAATATTGACCGATTCAGTACTGCCAGTCTTGTGACCAGGATGACCACCGATGTGACCAATGTCCAGAACGCCTATCAGATGATTCTGAGAATGTGTGTCAGGGCGCCCTTCAGCCTGATCATCGCCATGGCCATGTCTTTCATGGTCAACGCCAGGCTGGCCAGCATCTACCTTGTGGCAGTGCTGGCACTGGGATGTGTGCTGGGCTTTCTCATCAGCAGGGCCATGAAGTATTTTACGCAGATGTTCGACAAGTATGATGAGATGAACAACAGTGTTCAGGAGAATGTCTCTGCCATCCGGGTGGTCAAGGCCTTTGTCAGGGAAGACTATGAAAAGAAGCGGTTTTCCAAAGCCAACGAGGGCCTCTGCCGTATAGCCGTCCGGGCTGAGCGCATCGTATCCCTGAATGCCCCCATCATGATGACGACGATCTATTCCTGTATCCTGGGCATAAGCTGGCTGGGAGCCAGGTTTATCGTATCTGACCAGCTGACCACCGGACAGCTGATGATGCTGCTGACTTACTGCATGAATATTCTCATGAGCCTGATGTTCCTGTCCTTGATCTTTATCATGATCACCATGAGTGCAGCCAGCGGCAGGAGGATCGCTGAAGTCCTGAATGAGAAACCGGACATCACCGATCCAGAGAATCCTGTCTATGAGGTTGCGGATGGGAGCATCTGCTTTGACCATGTGACTTTCCGCTATGATGAGAAAAGCGAGAAGCCTGTTCTGGATGATATCTGCCTCTCTGTGGATTCCGGGGAGACGATCGGGATCCTGGGCGGTACCGGCAGTTCCAAGTCCACCCTGGCCAACCTGATCAGCCGTCTCTATGATGTATCTGAAGGTTCCCTGCGGGTGGGCGGAAGAGATGTCCGCGAATATGATATCGAGACATTAAGGAACGAAGTTTCGGTTGTTCTCCAGAAGAACGTCCTCTTTTCCGGCACTATCCTTGAGAACCTGCGCTGGGGGGATAAGAATGCCAGCCTGGAAGAGTGCCGGCGCGCCTGCCGCCTGGCCTGTGCCGATGAGTTCATCGAGAAGATGCCCAAAGGATATGATACCTATATTGAGAGGGGAGGCGCCAATGTTTCCGGCGGTCAGAGACAGCGTCTGTGCATCGCCAGAGCCCTGCTCAAGAAGCCGAAGATTCTGATTCTTGATGATTCTACCAGTGCTGTTGATACCGCCACGGACGCCAGGATCAGGGAAGCTTTTGCCAGTGAGCTTCCTGACGTGACCAAGCTGATCATCGCCCAGAGGATCAGCAGTGTTCAGGATGCTGACAGGATCATCGTCATGGACAACGGAAAAGTCCATGGCTTCGGGACGCACGAGGAACTGCTCAGGGAGAACGACATATACCGTGAAGTTTATGAATCCCAGACCAGCGGCGGTGATTTCGATCAGAAGGGGGGTGCCGCTTAATGGCTAAAGAAGGTAAAACAGTAGGCGGCAGAAAGAATATGGGTCCCCGTCCCAAGGTAAAAAACCCCGGGAAGATCCTGGCCCGTCTGTTCAGATATGTCGGAAAGAAGTA
>CADBNQ010000273.1 GCA_902796045.1 uncultured Lachnospiraceae bacterium
CTGTGCCGGGGAGCTGATCAAAAAAGGCTATGACGTGACTGTATTTGAAGCCCTTCATAAACCGGGCGGCGTTCTTTCCTACGGGATTCCCGAGTTCCGTCTTCCCAAAGACCTGGTGGCCAGAGAGATCAAAACGGTGGAAGACCTGGGTGTTAAGATCGAGCCAAATGTTATCGTAGGCCGGTCCATAACCATCGATGAGCTGATGGAGGATGGCTACGAAGCAGTCTTTATCGGAAGCGGAGCCGGCCTTCCCAGCTTTCTCAACATCCCCGGTGAGAATTATCTTGGTGTCTATTCAGCGAATGAATTTCTGACCAGAGTCAATCTCATGAAGGGCTATAAGTTCCCGGACGTTCCGACCCCTGTCAAGATCGGCAAACGTGTAGCTGTTGTCGGCGCGGGCAATGTCGCCATGGATGCAGCAAGAACTGCCAAGCGTCTTGGAGCGGAAGAAGTCTATATCGTATACAGGAGAAGCGAGGAAGAAGCTCCCGCCCGATTGGAAGAGCTCCACCATGCCAAAGAAGAAGGTATCATTTTCCGTTTCCTGAATAACCCGGCAGCCATCCTGGGAGATGAGAACGGCTGGGTAAAAGGTATGGAGATCGTTAAACAGGAGCTGGGTGAGCCGGATGCCTCAGGACGCCGCCGCCCTGTTCCCATTGAGGGATCTAATTACACCATTGATGTAGAGACGGTAGTCATTGCGATCGGCCAGAGTCCCAACCCTCTGATCCGTCAGACCACACCAGGACTTGATACCCAGAAATGGGGCGGCATCATCGTTAACGAGGAGACCATGGAGTCTTCTAAGGAGAACGTCTACGCCGGCGGAGATACCGTGACAGGTGCTGCCACAGTCATCCTTGCCATGGGGGCCGGGAAGAAAGCTGCTGCCGCAATTGACAAAAAACTCTCCGCTAATAATTAAATTGCATAAAGAATTAGTGCTATCTGGGCCTTTTTTCATGATGTTTACAAATTGACAAATCATTGTTTATTTGTTAACATATCAAATTAATTAATCAAAAAAATAAGTGCAAATAGAGGGAGAGATTATGGGAAAGATTATCGGTGAAGGCATTACTTTTGACGACGTTTTATTAATACCTGGTTATTCTGAGGTGATCCCCAACGATGTTAAGCTGGAGACCAGACTGACGAATAAGCTTCATCTGAATATTCCGTTAATGAGTGCCAGCATGGACACTGTAACGGAGCACAGGATGGGAATCGCCATGGCCAGACAGGGCGGAATCGGCATCATCCACAAGAACATGTCCATTCAGCAGCAGGCAGAGGAGGTTGATAAGGTAAAACGTTCCGAGTATGGTGTCATCACTGATCCCTTTTATCTTGCTCCTGACAATACCCTGCAGGATGCGGAAGATCTTATGGCCAAGTTCCATATTTCCGGTGTTCCTATCACTGAGAACGGGAAACTGGTGGGGATCATTACCAACCGTGACCTGAAGTTCGAGACCAATTTCAGCAAGAAGATCAGCGAGTCCATGAACTCGGAGGGTCTGATCACTGCCAAAGAAGGCATCACATTAGAGGAAGCCAAGCAGATCCTGGGCAAGGCCAGAAAGGAGAAGCTTCCTATAGTAGATGATGAGTTCCACTTAAAAGGACTGATCACGATCAAAGATATCGAGAAGCAGATCCGTTATCCCATGTCGGCCAAGGACAGCAACGGACGACTTCTCTGCGGGGCCGCAGTCGGCTGTACAGCGGACATCCTTGACAGGGTGGACGCCCTTGTTCGATCCCATGTAGACGTCATTGTCGTCGATACTGCCCACGGCCACTCTGCCAATGTTTTAAAGACCATCAGGATGGTCAAGGATACCTACCCGGACCTCCAGGTGATCGCCGGCAATGTTGCCACGGCAGAGGGAACAAAAGCTCTGATCGAGGCAGGAGCAGATGCGGTCAAGATCGGCATCGGTCCCGGATCTATCTGTACGACACGTGTTGTGGCCGGGATAGGCGTACCGCAGATGTCAGCCATCATGGATTCCTATGAGATGGCAAAGAAATATGATATCCCCATCATTGCTGATGGCGGCATCAAATTCTCCGGTGATATTACCAAGGCCATTGCAGGTGGTGCCAATGTGGTCATGCTGGGAAGCATCCTGGCTGGCTGTGATGAGAGTCCCGGTGATTTTGAGCTGTATCAGGGAAGAAAGTATAAAGTATATCGTGGTATGGGATCTCTGGCAGCCATGGAGAACGGCAGCAAGGATCGATATTTCCAGGAGAATGCCAGAAAGCTTGTTCCTGAAGGCGTTGAGGGACGGGTAGCCTACAAAGGAACTGTCGAGGATACAGTGTTCCAGCTGGTCGGCGGACTGCGGTCCGGCATGGGATACTGTGGCGCGAAGAATATTGAAGAACTGAAGGAAAAGGGCCGTTTTGTAAAGATCTCCGCGGCTTCTCTTAAAGAGAGTCACCCGCACGATATCCATATAACAAAAGAGGCACCTAACTACAGTGTTGAATAATCGTCAACTCTTACAACAGTATTGACGCTTTAAGATCAGGACCCCATGCCGCCCGGCCGGTGTGGGGTTTCCTTATGCAGGATGGATGGGAAAGAAAAGAAAAAAGAAAAATAAACTTTTTAACAGGATAAAGAGATCTTTCAGGAAGAAAAGACGATCTATATTCAAAAAGAAGAAAGTCCTTCTGGTCCGGATGAACCGTGTGGCGATTGCCGTGACCCTTCTGGTCCTCATGCTGGCCTTTCTGATTATCAGAAATACTCTGAGGCTGCAGTCTGAGTATGCCCGCATGCTTTCCTCTGAGCTGTCTGAACTCTGTTCCGGATCATCGGACAAAGGTACTCTGAAAGCACAGGATGGCCTTTGCAGCCGGCCGGAGATCATGAAAGATTTCCTGACTCCCAGCGCTTACAACAGGAGCACCAGGCCTTTAAGGAGAGTGAAGGGGATCGTGATCCATTATGTTGCCAATCCCGGGTCTTCTGCCAGGGAGAACAGGGATTACTTTGAGAGTCTTGCCCGTACGCATGAGACAAAGGCCAGCAGTCATTTTATCATCGGACTGTCCGGCGAGATCATCCAGTGTGTCCCTTTAGATGAGATCTCTTATGCGTCCAACCAGCGCAATAAAGATACCATTTCAATCGAATGCTGTCATCCAGGGATCAATGGTCGTTTTAATGATGATACGACCCGGTCTCTGATCAGACTCACTGCCTGGCTCTGTCATGTCTATGGATTGCAGTCCAGAGACGTGATCCGCCACTACGATGTGACCGGCAAGTTATGTCCGGTTTACTATGTGAGGCATCTGGATGCCTGGAGCCGGCTGCGCGACAGTATACAAAAAGAACTTGATCAGAAGAAAGAAAAGGATTTCTGACAATAAATCTTGCAAAAGTCATTGATTCTGGCACTGAAATGAGCTATGATAAGAAATTGTGAACACATTCATAGCTGACATCATGGATAAAAGTATGTGGTGTCGGCGATTATTTAATATAGAAGGGATCATATATCATGCGCTTTAAGATTGGAGTGATCCGGGGTGACGGAATAGGCCCGGAA
>CADBNQ010000274.1 GCA_902796045.1 uncultured Lachnospiraceae bacterium
CTGGGGAAACCGGAGGATGAACAGGACGCCTTCCGCATGCTCAGGGCCTTATCCGGCAGGACCCATCAGGTCTACACCGGAGTGACACTGATCAGACTGACAGAGGGCCATATCACCGGGAGGAAGACATTTGCCGAGCGGACAGATGTGTCCATGAGAGAGATCCCGGATCAGGAGATCTTTGACGACATTGCTGGCGGCGAGCCCATGGACAAGGCCGGTGCCTACGGGATCCAGGGACAGGCTGCGGTCTTTATCCCTGCCATTTCCGGGGACTATTCCAATGTGGTGGGACTTCCCCTGTGTCGGCTGGCTGAAGAACTGGCCAGTCTCTGAGACAAAGTGCTCGCGACCTGGTGAGTATTTGCGAATTGCTGATATTTCAGTTGCAATCCTTGATTTTTTTGTGTAAAATATCTATATTCGATGGGAATCTTTCTGACGATTCCGCATAAGACAGGTGACGTATTTGTGCGTTTTCCTAAGAACGAGTGATCACTAGCAGGAGGTACAAGAGATATGAGTAAGATTGGTGTAGTATTGGTTTCCCACAGTGAGAATATCGTCGTGGGGCTGAGGGATCTTGTGAATGAGATGAACGACGGCAGTGTTCCTGTTGTAGCTGCAGGAGGAACTGAGGATGGCAGGATTGGCACAAGTGCCATCAAGATCATGGAAGGGATCCAGTCTATTGAAGATTGTGATAATATATTGATCTACTGTGATCTGGGAAGCTCCATACTCAGCACAGAGACAGCCTTTGACCTGCTGGATGAAGAACTGGTAGACAAGTGCAAGATCGTGGACTGCCCGATCGTGGAAGGCGCTCTGGCAGGCGTGATCATGGCCTGCGGAACCGGTGATGCGGATGCAGCTGTCCAGGCCTCCGAGGAAGCCAGAGAGGCAAGAAAACTGTAGGTATTTCCAAACTGATTCTCCTGAATCATAAGCGCCGTGCACAGATAAAGTGAACAATTAAATATAAGTAACAACGAGCGCCACATGCAGGTATTTGGTCAGATCCATACCATATGTGGCGCTTTTTTACTTTATAGAGGAAACTGCGATTTCTCAAGATTGAGGGCCCTGATATCATATTATTCGATGTCAGTTACGGGGTATTCTTCTTCCTCTACAGCAGCTTTTAATACTTCGTCCGGTACTTCTTTGCTCAAAGTCACTACAGCTGTCCCGGCCTCGTGGCTGGCAACAGCGCTCTCAACGCCGTCGATGGCTTCCAGGGCCTTGCGGACGTGCTTTTCACAGTTGCCGCACATCATTCCTTCGATTCTCAATGTTTTTGTCATAGTTCCTTCCTCCTTTTGCCTGTTGGATGGGTCTGTATTTGTATTGTTGATATTTGAACTGTCAGTATTTGAACTATCCTTATCAGTATTGCTGCTTGTTCCCTTGTCTATTGCTGCATCATCTGTTGCTGGCCTGTCTGCTGCTGGATCGTCTGCTTGCGCGTTCAGGTCGACGGCGTATGGCAGATTGATCTTTCCCACAGCATTTTTCATACGTCTGTCTTTTTTTGCATCGTGTATCTTGAAGAGGTTAAGGCGCAGGGCGTTGCTGACAACGCAGAAGCTGGATAAGCTCATGGCGGCGGCGCCGAACATTGGATTTAGTTTCCAGCCGAAGAGGGCGATGTAGCAACCTGCTGCCAGGGGGATGCCGATGACATTGTAGAAGAAGGCCCAGAAAAGGTTCTCATGGATGTTCTTCAGGGTGGCCCGGCTTAAACGGATGGCGGCCGGCACATCCAGCAGGCGGCTCTTCATCAGGACCACCTCGGCTGCGTCGATGGCCACGTCGGTGCCTGCACCTATGGCGATGCCTGTGTCAGCTCTGGTCAGGGCGGGAGCATCATTGATACCGTCACCCACCATGCCTACCTTGCCGTACTCTTTGAGATCATTGATGACGCTTTCTTTTCCGTCGGGAAGGACACCGGCGATTACCTGGTCCACACCGGCCTGGCGTCCGATCGCTCTGGCAGTCCTTTCATTGTCCCCGGTAAGCATGACCACATGGATGCCCATATTCTGCATTTCTCTGATGGCCTGCGGGCTGTCTTCCTTGATCACATCAGCCACCGCAATGATTCCAGATAGCTTTCCATCAAGACTGAAGAAGAGAGGGGTCTTTCCTTCTTCGGCCAGCTTCTCGGCCTGGAGACGGATGGCCTCCGGGACCGCTGCTTTTGTACTGATAAATGTCAGATTGCCGCCGCACAGGTCTTTGCCGTCCAGACGGGCTGTCAGGCCATTGCCGGGAAGGGCTTTAAAATCTGTGACATCGGAGGCGGTAAGGCCCTGCTCCTCTGCCAGGGACAGGATTGCCCGGGCCAGAGGGTGCTCGCTCCGCTTCTCCAGAGTGTTGGCCAGTGAGAGAAGGTCATCCTGGCTGACGCCTTCTGCAGGCATGATGTCAGTGACTTTTGGTACGCCGGAGGTGATGGTGCCTGTCTTATCCAGGGCGACGATCTGAACCTTTCCTGTCTCCTCCAGAGAGGCAGCAGTCTTAAAGAGGATGCCGTTTCTGGCTCCCATGCCGTTGCCTACCATGATGGCCACCGGTGTGGCCAGACCAAGGGCGCAGGGGCAGCTGATGACCAGGACAGAGATAGCTCTGGCCAGGGCAAAGCCCAGGGTCTGGCCCAGGAGAAGCCATACGATCAGGGTCACCAGGGCGATCCCTATGACAGCGGGGACAAAGATGCCTGACACCTTATCGGCAATCTTGGCGGCCGGTGCTTTAGTGGCAGCGGCGTCGCTGACCATCTGGATGATCTGTGAGAGGGTAGTATCCTCACCCACCCGGGTCGCCTGGCATTTGATATAGCCGGACTGGTTGATGGTGGCCGCGGAGACCGGATCGCCTTCTTCCTTATCAACAGGAATGCTCTCCCCGGTCAGGGCCGACTCGTTGATGGCGCTGTTTCCTTCTATGATAACGCCGTCCACAGGAATGTTTTCTCCCGGCCGGACCACGAAGATATCTCCCTGTCTGACCTGGTCGATGGGGACGGTTACTTCCTCCCCGTCCTGAAAGAGGACAGCAGTTTTGGGAGCCAGCTTCATCAGCCCTTTCAGGGCGTCAGTGGTCTTTCCCTTGGAATGGGCTTCCAGCATCTTGCCTACCGTGATCAGAGTCAGGATCATGGCGGCAGATTCGAAATAAAATTCATGCATCCAGGGCATGGCAGCCTCAACGCCGCCTTTGACCTGGGCATCTGTCATGGCAAAAAGGGCGTATACGCTGTATACGAAGGAGGCTCCTGCTCCCAGGGCCACCAGGGTATCCATGTTGGGGGCACCGGCCAGAAGACTTTTGAACCCGCTGATGAAAAACTTCTGGTTGATCACCATGATGATGACTGTCAGCAGCAGCTGGAAAAGTCCCATGGCTAC
>CADBNQ010000275.1 GCA_902796045.1 uncultured Lachnospiraceae bacterium
CCCGCTCCGGATCGACTTTCTCATTCAATGAAAGGTAATCTACAGCAGCCATGAAATCTTCCGTATTGATGTCCGGAGAAGCCATATACCGCACATTGCCGCCGCTCTCACCAGTGAAAGAGGGGTCAAAGGCAAGCGTGAGGAATCCGCGTTCCGCCATCGTCTGGGCATACAGACCGGAGCACTGCTCCTTGACTGCGCCGAAGGGGCCGGACACTGCAATGGCCGGAAGCTTTCCCTCCGCATTTTTCGGAATATAAAGATCCGCTGCCAGCGTGATGCCGTAACGGTTCACAAAAGTCACCTTGCTGTGATCCACTTTTTCGCTTCTGGGGAAGGTCTTGTCCCATTCCTGAGTGAGTCTGAGTTCTTCTTTCTTCATCATGATATTGATCTCCTTCGTTATTGTTTGTCAGACCGCTGCTTTCTTTACTCTTTCCGTCTGCCGGATCAGATAGTCCAGGCAGTCTACTTTCCGCTGGCTCTTATGAAGTTCCTCCATCAGATGACAGCGGCATTTGCGGAAATGCCGGATCAGCGCATCGGCATCGCCCGCTTCGTAAAGCTGCTTTGCTTTTTTCAGTTCTCCGCTTCCGCATCCGGCATCCGAAAGGTTGCTGAGGATCTTTTCCAGTTCTTCAGTCATGTGAAAATTCTCCAGTACATGCTTTTTCTGCTGTGTCTTCATCATAAATGCTTTACGAATACTTCGCTAATGGTTATGATGAATAACATGATATGCATTATCGGCATATCACAGGGTAAACGTCCAAAAACGGGAGGTCTTATGGAGATCCGTACACTGAGATATTTTCTGGCGGTCGCCAGGGAAGAGAATATGACCCGTGCAGCTGACATCCTGCACGTCACACAGCCGACGCTGTCAAAAGCGCTGAAAGCCCTGGAGGATGAACTGGGAAAGAAGCTGTTTACCCGGCACAGTTTCAGCATCGCCCTGACAGAAGAAGGAGCACTGCTCCGGAACCGGGCGGAAGACCTGGTATCCATGGCGGATAAGATCGAGCAGGAATTCCTGTCCCTGGATGATATCACCGGCGGGGATATCTATTTCGGCCTGGCGGAATCCTACCAGATCCGGTACCTGGCGCGGGAGATCCGGGAATTCAAGAAGCTTTACCCGGATCTCCGCTACCACATCACCAGCGGTGACACGGAGCAGGTCACGGAAAAGCTGGACAAAGGGCTGCTGGACTTTGCGGTGATCTGCGAGGCTCCCGACGAGAGAAAGTACCAGCATATCCTGTTCCCCGAATCTGACTATTTCGGGGCGATCATCCCGGCCGGCTCGGAGCTGGCAGAGAAAGACGTGATCACCGCTGATGATCTTGCGGGACTGCCGCTGTTCACTTCGGAGCAAAGCTGGGAGAACGATATACGTCCGTGGGCAAAAGGATCCTTTTCCCGGCTGCATCTGGAAGGATCCTTCCGGCTTGCCTATAACGGGTCCATGTTTGCAAAAGAAGGTCTTGGCATCCTTCTTACACTGAACAACCTGATCGATACCTCGCCGGAAAGCGGCCTGGTCTTCCGGCCGCTTGCCCCCCCTCTGGAAATGAAGATGTACCTGATCTGGAATAAATACCAGAGCTTCACGCCCATCGCAGAGAGGTTTCTGAAGCAGATACAGGCATCCTTTGCCGGATAGTCGGGTCCTCCTGGCAGCGGTCTTTTTGACGATCCCGGCATTCCGTACAGTTCATATTATTTCCAGGATGAGTTCCGAAGAGCCTTCCTCCAGACTGTTATAAGCATCCAGATGAATATGACTTCCCGGGAGTTCCTCCGCCAGATTCTTCAAATGATCTGCCAGGGAAAGCAGCCCCTCCCTGTTGGCTGAGATGACCGCAGCTCCGTTTTCAATACGTACTTTGATCTCGAATCCGTCTGTCCAGTTTAATTCCATGGCGTCTGCTCCTTTTCAGTATGCGTGCTGCCTCTGCCTGTCACGAATAATCGACCGTTCGAGCCGCAGAACACGACGATCTGCCCGGATTGAAAGGAAGACTTCTTCATCACTCTTCATCTTCCTTTTTTCCCAGGATCTATTATATAATGCTGGAAATACGAATAGTTAAAAAGGATGCTCTCCGATGAAATTCAGAAAACTGCTTTTCTTTATGCTTCTTTTCACAATACTGACTGCATGCGGCAGTTCTTCAGCATCATTTCATCCGGTGGAATGGGCCGGCACATACGCCGGGGCCCATGGGACTGTCATGACTCTTGCGAGCGACGGTAAAGCCCGGATCGGTCATGCTGCTTCGGATGAAAATGTCGACACGGATTCTTCGTGGGCTCTCTCCGATGATACGATCACTGTTCACTGCAAAGCCGGGGGATACAACATCTCTGCCAACACCAGGCTGCAGAGTGACGGCATCCTGCTTTTCAAGTCAGAAGAACCCACATGGGACCCTGAACCATTCCTCAGGATCAGCGAAGCGTCGACCGTCTTATCAAAAGACGATCATCTCGCGATACTGGAAGACATTGATTTCAATATCGAGGGCGTGCCTTCCCATGAAAGCACAGGATGGGATGCTTCCTCTTACACCACTGCTGCTGTCGGGGGCATTGAATTTCATGTCCCGGAATACTACCAGCTGCAAAGCTCCTCTGATTCCTCCATGTCCTATGCTTTTAAAGACAAAGATGGAGTCGTTGTGCTTTTTAACATCAGCATTACAGGCAGTGCACTTTCTGATGAAGATTTCAGAAAGGAAAAATACCGCATTCAGAACGATTTTATGAAAGAGCTCGGAGTGAACGGACATCGGATCATGGATGCCGGAAACTGCAGGATCGCAGGCTTTCAGTCAAGACTGTTTACATTTTTCGCCGATACAGCGCAGGATGGTCAGAATCACGTCCGGACAGCCTTTATTAACAACACACAGAGCGGAAAATGTGTGTCTGTCTGTTTGCTGCAGAATTTAGATTCTCTATACGACTATGTCGAAGATTTCAACACGATCATCGAAACAGCCGCAGCCTCCTGATCAGCCTCCGGCCGGCATCCCCGGGAATAAAGCAGGCTTTATTCCCTCAAGTCTGTACTCACAGGTATCGGGATCGTATAATGCATTACAGGAAAGTCACGGAAGGAGCAGATATGAAAGATCAGAAGCTGTGTTTTGGGAGCGATTATATGAAGGGAGCCCATCCGGAGATCATGCAGCGCCTGGCGGAGACGAATATGATGAAGACAGCCGGCTATGGCCTGGATGAGATCTCCGAGGCAGCCAGAGAGAAGATCAGGGCGGCATGTCATTGCCCTGAAGCTTCCGTAGAATTTCTGGTGGGCGGGACCCAGACCAATGCGGTGATGATCGACGCGTTCCTCCGCTCTTATCAGGGCGTGATCGCCGCCGGAACAGGGCACATAAGCGTACACGA
>CADBNQ010000276.1 GCA_902796045.1 uncultured Lachnospiraceae bacterium
CTTCTATGAGGAAGCTTTGGCCAGTCACGCCCAGATTGTATGTATGAGCGGCATCCTTCCTCAGTCTGCCGAGGACATGCGGGCAGTGATCGAGGAGTTCGAAGACAAAGGCGAAAGGGACAATTATTACTTTATGGCAGGTGGATACTATCTTGATAAAAAGAAAGCGGATGAGATTGGTGCCGACTGCTATACGGAAGATGCCTGTGAGTGCGCCGAGCAGGCTTATAAATATCTGATCAGAAGAGAGAAGAGGAAGAGAAGAAAACAGATGTAGATTTGCTGGAAAAACTGGTTGATCGGAGGATGAAAAGTTTGGCAGATAAGAACATAAATATTACCGATGTAATTGATGTCAAAGAGCTGCAGACGCTGCAGGATAACTGGGCGAAAGCGACAGATCTGGCTTTTATCACTGTTGATGTGAACGGCAGTCCCATCACAGAGCAGAGTAATTTTACGCCGTTTTGTCAGAAGCTGAGAAAGGTTCCTGCTTTCAGAGAACGCTGTTATCACTGTGATGCCTGCGGAGGGCGCAGGGCCAGAAAATCAGGAAAGGCTTATATCTATATGTGCCATGCGGGTCTTGTTGATTATTCCATTCCCATCATGATTAAGGGTCAGCTGATCGGATCCATCCAGTCCGGCCAGGTCATCAGTGACCACATGGAGAAGCTGAAGCCGGTGATGAAGCTGTCCAGGGAATGGAGAGATGACCCGGAGCTGGCCAGTCTGCATGCCCAGGTGACAGTGATGCCCCATGAGAAGATAGAGGCAGTAGCTCAGACCATTTGTGACAGCTACAATTACACCGTTGAGAAACAGTATGCCAGCAAGATAGAGGCAGAGCTTCGTGAGAAGGATCTGCGTCTGGTCAAGGAGGAGAAGCTTCGTATCGAGATGGAGAAATCCCTGCGGGATATTGAGCTGAAGGCTCTGCACTACCAGATCAACCCTCATTTTCTCTTTAATGTGCTGAACACCATTGGACGGCTGGCATTCTTTGAAAATGCCAAGATGACGGAGGATGTAGTCTATGCCTTTTCTGACATGATGCGCTACATCCTGAGAAAGAGCCGCAACCCTTTAAGTACGGTGAGAGATGAGATCACCCATGTGCTGAATTATCTGAAGATCCACAAGATCAGGCTGGGGAGCAGACTCCAGTACAATCTGAATATCCCCGAGGATCATTATGCCGTCCTGGTTCCATTTCTTTCCCTGACGACAATTGTGGAGAATTCCATCAAATATGCAGTGGAGAACCGGACCGTCGGCGGGACCATCGACATCAGTTCCCATGTGGAAGGGGAAGACCTGTGCATCCAGGTCAAGGATGACGGGGATGGCATGAGCGAGGAACAGATCCGAAGCGTGCTGCGCGGAGAGGCCTACAAGAACAATGAGGAAAACTCTGTGGGGGTTTATAATATCAATTCCCGGCTGATCCACCAGTTCGGTCCGGAGTATGCATTGCAGATAGAGAGCAAGAACAAGCCATCCTGCGGAACCCTGGTCACGATCAGGGTGCCGCTGCCGGAGTGATGATAAAGCAGTAAAGGATAGTTAGAAAGGCTGTACATATGTATAAGATCATGATTGTCGAGGATGAAGAACTTGAAAGAACGTCCATAAAGATTTTTCTGGAGGAGAATCTGCCGGAAGCGGAGATCGTCGGAGAGGCGAGGAGCGGATATGAGGCTCTTGAGCTGCTGGAGAACAATGAAGTCAACCTGATGCTGGTGGATGTGAACATCCCGGGCATCGACGGGATGGAAGTGGTCAGGCAGGCCAGAAAAAAGTACCCGGATGCTGTGATCATCATCACTACTGCCTACGATGATTTCAATGTCGCTCACAAGGCGATCAAGATGAAAGTGGATGATTTCCTCCTCAAGCCCATCCGCAAGGAAGTCCTGCTTGACTCGGTGAAATCTTTCAGCCGCAGACTGGGTGGAGACAAGAAAACGGACAAGAGTAATAAATTGCTTGGAAGGCTTGAGGTCGAATTAAGAAAATGCTCTTATAAAGCTTCTGTAGACATTCTAAGAGAGTACATTGACCAGTTATATTTAGAGTATCATGATGTGAATGTGATATCCAAGCGGCTTCAGGATCTGGCCAAGATGATCCTGAAGATTGCCGAGGAGCTCGGGATCAGTGATACCAATGAGCTGGTGGTCCAGATGGAGAAGCTTAAGATCAAGTATCTCCTTTACAATAATAAGCACGATGCCTACAACGAAGTGATCAAGATGGTGGATATTGTCTTTGACAAGATGAATGTAAAAGGCAAGCTTTCGGATGGCGGCATGAAGTCCGTGGTGGACTATATCGAGCGCAACCTCAAGCGGGGCATCAGCCTGGAGGATGTGGCCAATCATGTGAACATCAGCACTTATTACCTCAGCAAGATTTTCAAGAAGGAGATGGGGGTGAACTTTATCACCTACGTCACTGACCGGAAGATGGACATGGCAAAGGAGATGCTTGTCAACACAGATATTCCGGTATTAAACATTGCCTTGGATCTGGCGTATAATGAAGCCAACTACTTCAGCAAGGCCTTCAAGAAGAAGACCGGACTTACGCCGTCTGAGTATAGAGAAAAATACAGAGTTAGAAAGGAGGAGGGGAATGAAACGTTTTAAGCTTTCCACTGAAGTTCTCTTCAGTGAGAATGCGCTGGATGCACTGCTGGACATCAAAGATGTCAATGCAGTTCTGATCACCGATCAGTTCATGGTGGACTCTGGCATGGCTGACATGATCTTAAAGAAACTGCGCAACTGCAAGAGCATAGCTGTATTCAGCGATGTGATCCCGGATCCGCCTATGGACCTGATCGAGAAGGGGATTGCCTTTCTGGAGGACAAGGACTGCGATGTGGTCGTTGCGCTCGGAGGAGGCTCTTCCATCGATGCAGCCAAGGCTATCGTCTACATGACGAGAGAGCTACAGAAGGCGAGACACGGTGAGGATGTAAAGAGACTGAAGCTGATCGCCCTGCCTACGACCAGCGGGACAGGCTCTGAGGTGACGCAGTTTGCTGTAGTCACCGATACCAAAACGGGTAAGAAGATCCCTCTGATCGATGAGAGTCTGATGCCTGACCTTGCCATCCTGGATCCGGAGCTGGTGAAATCTGCACCGCCCTTTATCACTGCGGATACCGGCATAGACGTGATCACACATGCCCTGGAGGCATATGTGTCCGAGACAGCCAGTGACTGTTCTGACTGTCTGGCAGAGAAGGCCTGTGAGCTGGCCTTTGAGTTCCTGCCCCGCGCCTACCGCAACGGCTATGACATCAAGGCAAGAGACAAGATGCACCGCGCTTCCTGTCTGGCCGGCATGTCCTTCAGCCTGGTGAATCTGGGACTGAACCATGGTATTGCCCATGCCCTGGGCGCTATCTTCCACATCCCGCATGGAAGGGCCAACGGTCTCGTGCTTCCGCACGTTATCGCCTTCAACGCCGATGTGAAACGGGAAGGTGCCAAGCACAGCAATGACTCTGCGAAGAAATACCAGAAGATGGCCAGGATCGTCGGTCTGCCAGCGGCAACACCCAAGGTAGGTGTGGCCAACCTGATCGAGGAGATCGTCCGTCTGCTGAAGTACATGGATCGTCCTATGTGCATTACAGACTGCGGTATTTCACTGGAAGAGTTTGAAGCAAACCGTGAGGAAATCATCAAAAGGGCACTGGCTGACGCCTGCACTGTAGCCAACCCCAGGAAGGTTTCTGCGGACGATATCAACAGGATTCTGGATGAAATCGCAAAATAGTTGACATGATTGACTTAAAATTAATGTTTGTTCTGCAAAAACATGTCAACAAAGTATCATGAAAAAGATTTGCAAAATGTTTTTCTTAGAACCTAAAAACTAAAATTTATAGCATAAAGGCAAGTAATTTTGTGACTATTGCTATATAATCAAATTATCCTGTAAGTCAACCGACGACAGTCTGCCCTATTCCAGGCAGACAACTAACTTTTTAAGGAGGTCAATTATGCAGAAAGAAGCTTTAGGAATGATTGAAACCAAAGGTTTGGTTGGCGCTATTGAAGCAGCCGATTCCATGGTTAAATCAGCAAACGTTACACTGGTTGGATACGAGAAGATCGGTTCCGGTTTTGTAACAGTTATGGTTCGCGGAGACGTAGGAGCTGTTAAGGCTGCTGTTGACGCTGGTACAGTTGCTGCTGATAAAGTTGGTACTGTTGTATCCAGCCATGTCATCCCAAGACCACATACAGACGTAGAGAAGATCTTACCACAATAAGCCTTAAACCTTGTCTGATGATCAATTATTAATGGA
>CADBNQ010000277.1 GCA_902796045.1 uncultured Lachnospiraceae bacterium
CTGCGAAAGATCGGCCTCTCAGGACGAAGCATCGTCTCCATGCTCATTGGATTCGGCTGCACCGTCCCGGCGGTCATGTCCACCCGGACCCTTCCCAGCGAGCGTGATCGGCGGATGACCATCCTCCTGACTCCCTTTATGAGCTGCACGGCCAAGCTTCCCATCTACGCATTCTTTGTGAATGCCTTCTATCCGGGAAAAGGCGGCCTGATCATCGTCGCCCTCTATGTCTTTGGCATAGCAGCAGGGATCCTGGCAGCCTACCTGTACCGGGGCACTCTGTTTAAAGGGGAGGCAGTCCCCTTTGTGATGGAGCTGCCTGACTACCGGCTGCCCGGCGCGAAGAATGTATTGCGGCTGCTGTGGGAAAAGGCAAAGGATTTCCTCCAGAGAGCTTTCTCCGTGATCCTAATCGCCACCATCGTGATCTGGGTCCTCCAGAGCTTCGACCTGACCTTCAGTCTGGTCCAGGATTCCAGGGACAGCATCCTGGCCATGATCTCAGGACTTCTGGTTCCCATCATGCGGCCTGTGGGACTGGGGGACTGGCGGATCTGCACCTCGCTGATCACCGGCTTTATGGCGAAAGAGAGTGTCGTCTCCACCATGAAGATCCTCTTCGGCCAGTCGGTGACCACGGCAATCTCAACGGCATCAGCCGCTGCTCTCCTGGTATTCTCTCTGATCTACACTCCCTGTGTGGCAGCGGTCGCTTCCATCCGGAGGGAACTGGGGACAAGGTGGGCAGCAGGTCTTGTGTTCTGGCAATGCCTGCTGGCCTGGTTCTGCTCCCTGCTCGTGTATCTCATCGCGAACCTGTTCAGTTAGACATTACTAGCAGCATTTTGGAGAAGACTAATGAATAAAAAAATGATCGGCAACCTGATGTTGATCCTGACAGCCATGATCTGGGGCCTGGCTTTTGTGGCCCAGAGAACCGGCATGGATCATATCGAGCCCATCACATTTACAGCAGCCAGGATGTCCCTGGCTGCTGTGACTGTTGGGCTTGTGAGCCTTTTTACAAGAAAAAAAGCCGGGACAGTCCCGGCGGGAGAGGAGGCATCCTCCTCTAAAATAAATACCTTAAAAGGGGGGCTGGTATGCGGCTTCTTTCTCGCATCCGCCAGCATCTTCCAGCAGATGGGCATCGTCTATACCTCAGCCGGAAAGGCCGGTTTTATCACAGCCCTGTATATCCTTCTGGTCCCTGTCATCCAGTTTGTCCTGTGGAGGCAGAAGAATACCTGGCTGGTATGGATCGCGGTGGCAGTCGGCGTAGCCGGCCTCTATCTCCTGTGTGTCAAGGAGGATTTCTCCCTCACCCACGGTGACACGCTGATCTGCATCAGCGCCTTCCTCTTCAGCGGCCACATCCTGTGCTGCGACTATTTTTCCGAACGGGGGGATCCCGTCTCCATGTCCGCCATACAGTTTCTCACCGTCGCCGCCATCTCAGGCCTGATCGCCTTTGTCACAGAAAATCCGGACTTTGACAAGGTCCTGTCTGCCCTGATCCCGATCCTCTACTGCGGCATCCTGTCTGCCGGTGTCGGTTACACCCTTCAGATGGTGGCCCAAAGATTCACGGACCCGACAGTGGCTTCCCTGCTCATGAGCCTGGAATCGGTATTCGCTGTCATTGCCGGAACACTGATCCTGCACGAACGGATGAGCTTTAAGGAACTGATGGGATGCATCCTGATGTTTGCGGCCATCATTCTGGTGCAGATCCCTGTCGGCAGGAAAGATCAGGAGACGTAAGGATCTTCTTGAGCACCTCCAGAAAATGTTCATTTTCCTGTCTGGTCTTTACGGCCACCCGCCAGTAGTCCTCTCCCAGATTGACGTAATTGCTGCAGTTGCGGATCATGATGCCGTACTCTTCCAGCCTCCTGTCAAGGTCGGTCACGCCCGGTGCCCGGAAAAAGAGATAATTGGCCTGGCCGTCATACAGCTTCAGCGGGAGGGCGGCCAGCGCTTCCTTCATATACTTCAGTTCCTTTTCCACCTCTTTGATCACTGCATCCTTGTACTCAGGATGGGCAAGAGCTGCCAGACCTGCTGCCTGGGCGATCGTGCTGACTGACCAGGCCTGACCGGCCCGGTTGGCCCTCTCGATCACTTCGGGATCTGAGCAGATGATATAGCCCAGACGGACGCCCGGCACGGCGTAGAGCTTGGTAAATGATTTCAGTATGATCAGGTTCTCATACCGGTCGACATAGGGCCTTAGGCTGCAGCGGTCTTCCTCGCGGCAGATCTCCAGAAAACACTCATCCACCAGGACCCTGCAATGCATTTCCCTTGCCCTCTCAAGGATTTTCACGATCAGGTCACGGGGGGTCAGCAGACCTGTGGGATTGTTGGGGTTGCATATGATCACGAGGTCCGTATCCTCCCCGATCATGGGGATCAGATCCTCCCTGATCATAAAGTCATCCTGCATGAGATAGTAGTCCATCACCGCTCCGCCGACAGTCATGGCCTCTTCGTACTCCACAAAGGCCGGTGCAGGCAGGAGAACTCTGCCCGGGCGCAGGCCGAAAGCCAGCCTGTAGAGCAGGTCAGCCCCGCCATTTCCACAGGTGATCTGCCACTCCTTCACACCATCTGCCCTGGCTATGGCTTCTCTTAAAGCCATGCACTCAGGATCCGGATAATTGATGATCCCGTCCAGAGAGGAGATCATGGCCTCCCTGATATGGTCAGGCAGGCCCAGAGGGCTGATATTTGCTGAATAATCCATGAGCCGGGACTGATCGAGTCCCAGCTCTTTTGCTTTCTTGTAGATATTTCCACCGTGAGAATCTGTTTTCATAATATGCTCCTGCTATGCTGCATTTCAATCTCTGGCGCAGCGTCCTCTCCCTACATAATCCCTGAGATGATCTTCAGGTTTGAGAAAAAATTCGAATAATAGATGACCCATGTGATCCCGCAGCAGACGAGCAGGGATAAGACAGCGCTGACATAGAGCAGCTGGTTTGTCCGCCTGATATCCTCATACTCCACCGGCCGTGTGTCGTCGCCGATGGTCGGTTTCTCCACCGGCTTGCCGAAATAGTCATGGGTCCCCCCAAGCTGGATGCCCAGGGCGCCGGCTGCCACTGCCTCTGTCTGGGCGCTGTTGGGGCTTAAGTGATTAAAACGGTCCCTCTTAAAGATCCGTATGGCGCCTGCGACGTCAAAGCGGAGGATGGCCGCAGCCAGGATCATCATCACTGCCGCCAGCCTGGCCGGTATGAAATTGCAGACATCATCCAGTCTGGCCGGGCAGTGGCCGATGTGGATCAGCTCCTCATTTCTGTAGGCCACCATGGAGTCGAGGGTGTTGACCGCCTTATAGGCAAAGCCCAGAGGGGCCCCGCCCAGGGCAATAAAAAAGAGAGGGGCAATGATCCCGTCCGCTGTGTTCTCAGCGATAGTCTCCACATCCGCTTTGGCAATCTCGCTCTCATCTAGATTCTGAGTATCCCGGCCAACCAGATAGGAAATCTCCTTCCTGGCCCCCGCAAGGTCTCCCTCTTTGAGCTTCCTGTAGACCTTCATGGACTCGGTCTTCAGGCTCTTTGTGGCCAGGATCCGGTAGA
>CADBNQ010000278.1 GCA_902796045.1 uncultured Lachnospiraceae bacterium
AGCCCAGTGGTCGATTTTGGTAACAATGCCGAAGATATCTCTGTTGGCATAGGGCGTTACATTTGGGGGATATAAAGAGTAGGGTTCAGTGGCACTGATGCAGATTCCGACTACATCAGACTCCGAAGTATAGAGGGCGATGGCATGCGCCAGGTCAAGATTCTCCGCATACTCTCCCGGCATGTCGATCAGCACATCGTACTGGCTGACATACTGGGTCTTCTGGTAGGTGATCTTTTCTCCTCTTAAGACCTGTTTTAAAGTCGTCTTCCCGCACTCACTTCTTCCCACAAGGACAAGCCGTCTCATGTCCAGATCCTGATTGGTGTCCGTAAGCTCGCTGTATTCTGTCTTCTCGTCATGAACGATCATCTCTCCACCTCCCTGTTTAAATTCTACCAAAGTTTGGGGTCAGGCCCCATTACAAAGCTGTTAATAAGTATTAAGTTTTGTTAAGATTTATTAAATTTTGTTAACACTTTCTGAGCTGGCATGGTTCCTGAAATAGATAAATCTGTCGATGGCGTCGAGAATATCAGCGAACTCCTCTCTGGGTGCCAGCTCGATATATTTTTTCAGTATCTGATTTTCTTTCTTCCTGTACCTGCCATAGTAAATGTCAAAAAGATTGTGGCCTCTCACATATGTCAGGATCTCTTCCCTGTATGTCCTGATATCTTCCTTGGTCCGGATATCCTGCCCGATCGCAGCCTGCAAAGCTTTTCCGCTCCGACTGCTGCCCAGGTGTTCTTTCCATTTCGCAAGAAAAATCCGGTAGAAATCCTCCTCGGATTCCAGGACGCCCGCCTTCACCATGATAGAAGGATTCAGGAAATAATTCTCAAAGGAGTAGTATCTGAGGATCAGGACATTATCCTCGGTGATTCTGGGCAGTCTGTCGGGGTCAGCCTTGTTTCTCTCATTGTAATAGCTGGTAAGCTGTCTTTTCAGCTCGGCAGCATCTTTGCCGTCACCATCTCTGATCATGAGGAAATTGTCTTTCAGATAGACCTGATTCATATATTTGAGGTTGGCATAGGTCCGTATATTGGTACAGCTGTTGGTGGTGATGATGGAAATCCGTGACAGACGTCCGTTCTCATCAAAGACATCACTATAGTATTTCCGCAGCAAAAGAGGCAGCCGGCTCTTGTCCTGCTTTCCTTCCACGATAAATACAAAGTCAACATTCATGATGTCTGCGGCATTATAACCCAGGTCATCAATAATACGCCCGATATTCGTATTCTTAAGAACCATGGAATTCCCCTCGTCATTCAGAACGATCTGACGGATCTGACGGCTGTTGAAGTTCTGGAGCAGGTTGGCGGAATGAGTTGTAAAGATCACCTGATTCTTCTGAGAAAGCCTGTAAAGGATGCTGCCGGCAGATTTCTGAAGCTGGGGATGGAGAAAGAGCTCCGGCTCCTCCACCGTAATGATGCCGGGGCTGCTGTCTTCTGTCTGCGAGTAGGTCTCAAGAAGGGAGAGCATGTAAATACTCCTCATGCCCCTTCCCATCTGGGAAATAGGCATGGTCACACTTTGCTGACTGGCGCGGTACTCCGCTGTGACAGTAAACAGCCTCTCCATATCCCTGTTCATGGAATAGATCAGTTCTTCGTTTCCACCATTATTCCGGTAGTTTTCATTCATGGAGACTGCAAGGGCGTCCAGATTCATCTCATACATCTTATAGTCCAGCAGACGACAGGTCTCAAAGGCAGTCAGCTCTTCCGGATTCTTCTTATTGATCAGCCCGATGCAGGAAAAACAGCGGTTGCAGGGTTTATGTCTGTCGAACAGACACCTGTCCTCCTTCATCTGCCGGATCATATCATTCTCCCTGGATACAAAGCGGTCATTGTGAAACCTGGTCAGGTCTCTGGAATAATCAATACTGTATATAAAGGGGAGAACCTCCTTGATCCTGGTGTTATTCTTCTGGTATCCATCATCATAGCGGGCTCTGCCTTCACGGTTGTAGATAAAAGAGAACTTCAGGATTTCGTCCTCATAGGAAGGAAAAAAAGCCCGGAAATCTTCCAGCCACAAGTCATATTTGTGATAGTTGCTGACGATCCCGACCTCATTCAGTTCATGCAGGTCTTCCTCACTGATCTTAAGCCATACATCAACTTCTATATTAGGATAGTCCTCCCTGAAATCAGACAGGCTGATCTGATAATCACCCTTTAAGGCCTGGATCGCTTCAAGAATCGCTGTTTTACCGGTATTGTTCTTTCCCACAAGGATCAGAACCTGATCAATGTTTTTTAAAGTAATATCTTTGATCGATTTAAAATTTTGGATACGCAACTGGGTAAACTGCATAAAAAAACCTCCCCTGATATTATTATGATATCAGGAGAGACTCTTTTTCACAAGGGCTGATTCAGTCTATCTTTCCCTGCTTCCTCAGGATATCTTCCGTCAGC
>CADBNQ010000279.1 GCA_902796045.1 uncultured Lachnospiraceae bacterium
AGCAATATTGGAATATATTGTCCCCGGCATCAGCCTGCTGAACTGGAAGACCGACCCGATATAGCGCCGGAATGATCTTACATTGATAATATCTAAGGGCGTGTTATCGATGAGTACGCTTCCGGAATCCGGCTTCAAAACCCCAAGCAGAATTTTAAGGAGAGTGCTTTTGCCGCTGCCGCTCTCCCCGACAATCGCAACCTTTTCTCCCGGCGATATGTGAAAAGATATATCCTTAAGACATCCGAACTGTGTATCTTTATAGGTAAAGTCTATATTCTCAAGGCGGATATCTCCCCGTACCTCCCGAAGCACCTTCTGTTCCCTGCTGTCTTCCGGCGAAGCCATCAGGATGACCTCAAGCTGCTTCATCATGGGCTTCATCATGAAAATCTTTCTCTGCGCATCCAGCAAATCATTCACTGCGGCGGTAATAAGAGCAAAAGAGGCATTGAATGCGATATAATCGGCTTCCGCTATCCCATTGGGCAGGACAAGAGACAAAAGCACCACCGTAGTGAGCGAAGTCAGAAATCCCCCGACTGCGTCCTCAAGTTTGAGTACCGCCGGCTGGTTCAGATCGATGGTCAGCACAGATCTGTATTTGTCTGCCCATCTGGCATAAACCCTCTTTTCGGCGCCGCTTTCCTTAATCCTCTGAATCCCCTTGAAGGCGCCGAACAGAAATGATCTGTTATCAATCTCCGCTTCCTGCCGGGCCTCCTCATTAATGGCAAAGAACCAGCTGGCTACAAGGGTATAACAGCACCGGATCAGCAGAATACTGAGAGCCGGTATGAGCAGCACTATGGAGAAGGATGCCATCTGCGGTATATAGACAAGAGAGAACACGGCGGTCAGTGATGCTCCCATCACAAAACTGATGATCTGCTCCGACAAAAGCCTGGCATTATTGATCTGTTTGGACAGTTTTCCCGTTGAAGTACCTGTAAAGAAAGTCTGGGGTAGCATAAGCACCCTGCTCATGACAGCGGCCTGTACTTCCGAGGGGATGCGGACCTTCATATGTGCGAGAGCCAGAGATTTCCCCGCTGAAATGCAGCCTCGTATCACACCGGTAAAAAGGAACAGGAAGAGTCCCCTTGAGAGCAGTCCGTATCCGCTCATTCCCAGGGGCACGACATCTTCAAGTACATACTGGTTCATCTTGGGGGCCACCAGTCCGAGGACTGATACAAGCAGGGTTGCGGCTCCTATGGCAATAATATCCCTTGGAGAGATAAGATGCAGCACATACAAAGCCATTTCCGTAAGCGATACGGTAGAAAGCTCTATGGGACGCTGAATCACATATGCCCTGTCTTTAAGGGAGAAATCTTTTTTGACAAATCCCTTCTTCCCCGTTGCCGGACATTCATATCTGTAGCCGATTACTGAAGGTTTCAGAACAACTGCCTGACCATCCCCCATAAAAGCCAGCATGATATCCGTCCGTCTCCTCCAGTCTTCATCCTGCAGGTCCACTTCTTCGTAGATCACGCCAAGAGGATCCAGCATCAGATTAAGCAGCTCAATGATATCCCTGTATCCGTACACTTCATCGGCGGTCAGACCAAAGCTATGTAAGATGTATTTGATCGCGAGCCGGGCCCCATCGTTGTCCTCCGCTTCACCCATGTTCCTGCGGCGGTTCTTCATCAGGGCGTCTGCGTTTCTTACCAGCTCCCGGTCTTTTTTGTCCCGTTCTCTGATCACTTCTGAATAAAGTCCCATCGTCTATTTCTCCTCCGGTACTTTAATAAGGTTTCTGTACATTCCATCCGTGCTGATCAGTTCCTCATGGCTTCCCCTCTGAACGATCTTCCCGCCATCCATAACAAGGATCGTGTCACAGGACGCCACCGTTGACAGTCTGTGTGCCACGATGATGCAGGTGGTTCCCTTCTTCCTGATCGAGTCAAACACGCGGGCTTCTGTGATGGCATCGAGTGCAGAGGTAAACTCATCAAGGAGCAGGATTGTCGGTTCGGCTGACAGCGCTCTTGCCAGTTCCAGCCTCTGAAGCTCTCCGCCGGAGAAATTACGTCCATTCTCGATCATTTGGGAATAATAGCCTTCTCTTTCCCTTTTGATCCTGTCGTGGATATGTGCGTCACGGGCGGCGAGAATCATCTCATAATCCTCCACGGTAGAATCCCACATGCTGATATTGTTGGCAATGCTGTCCTCAAAGACCACACACTCCTGGTCAACTGCCGTCACGGTTGCATGGAATACCACATCCGGGATCTCACTGCGTAAACAGCCCCCGTATTTTATCTCTCCGCTCTCAGGTTCGTAGAGTGAAAGCAGGCATTTCAGCAGCGTGCTTTTACCACAGCCGGATGCACCAACAACCGCCACGAGCTGTCCCGGCTCCGCCGTAAAGCTGATATCCGAGATAGCCAGAGGTTCGCCTTCCTGATACCGGTAGGAGAGTCCCCGGACTTCCAGTTTTCCCGGAAGCTTGTCCGGCTCCTTGTCCTCCGTGAGCGTATATTCCGTCACATCCTCCCGCTCCAGTATATCCTCGATCCGTTCAATATCCGTGCGTGTCTCCTGCAGGCTGTTGATCATATTGATACAGTTGGAAAATGCAGAACGGAAATTCTGAAGCACTGCCTGCAAGGCGGCCATCAGACCGAATGTGAACTCTCCCTGAATCATAAAGTATGCACCGACGAACAGAAGCACCGCCTGTGATAAAAGATTGTGTAAATTATCTGAGATGTTGATCGCAATCGTTATCCCGGATCCGGTCAGGCTGTTCTTGTTATATTCAAGCTGGGTCTGTTTCCATCTGGAAAAGAACAATCCCTCAAATCCGCCGGTCTTGATGGTCTCTATGGTGGCCAGTCCGTTTAACAGAGAAGTGTTCATATTTCCGGTGGAATAGATCCTGCCCCTGGCCTGCATGGCGATTCTTTCCTTCATCATCATGGAAAAGGCCAGATAAAGCGCCTCCACCAGAACACAGGAAACAGCAACTTTCCAGTTATACCTGACCATCAGACCCAGATAGATGATGGTCATCAGGAAATCGAGCAGCCTGGGGACGATGGTCCTGACCAGAGACAGGTCAAGCTGGG
>CADBNQ010000280.1 GCA_902796045.1 uncultured Lachnospiraceae bacterium
ATTTACTGTCTTTTACATTAGTTTTAATTTTACTTTAATTAATGTATATTTCTTTTACGATAGTTTGTAGATCCGCAGTCCGTCGAATCTCTTGATCAGCTTAAGCATACTGTTAAAGGGCTCATAATCCTTCTCCTTCTCACTCTGCGGAAGATCGGCATAATGGAGAAGAATATCCTTTTTCCGCGGGTGTCCGTCCATGGTCATTTTATGCATGCGAAGCTGGTCGCGAAGTGCTTTCCGGGCTGTTCTTTTATCAGCATAGGCTTTGATCATGGTTTCCGGAAGGTCTGCTGTTTCATACAGGTCCCCCTTCCGCCAGGCCATGGCAATATGTTCTCTGATCCACCGCTCATGCTCCATAGAGGCGATGGCATCTGTTTGGTCCCTGTGGAAGGTCCTGACCATCTCATAGTCAACAGGCCGGTCTGTATAGAAACAGCCCAGAACATCCAGGTAGGCTGCGAAGCTCTTTGCCTGGTTGATATTTGACAGCTGGTATTCCAGTGACAGGTCTTCAAACTCCTTCTCCAGGGTTTCTGTTTTCACCTGTTTCTCTTTTCCCCTGTAGGAATAGCGGGCATTTAATGCCACTGCAAAATCATACAGGTGGAGAAAATTGCTGGTGGACAGGTAAGTATGCTTATTCTTGCGGTTGACCCCTTTGGTTCTGGGCACCACCGAAAAGGGAATATCGCTCATATCAACGATTTTTCTGATGTCTGAGACAAAGCGCTGTTCCTTCTCTGCCATATCGCTGTAGGCTTTCAGTCTCGGGGCCTTCCCTTCTTCATTGTTATCTTCCCATCTTCTGTACTCCTCCTTAAAGGCGTCGATCTTCTCCTGCTCCTCCCGGTCATAGAAGTAGACAGCGTAGATGGCATCGTTATTAAAATCAAAAACCGCCTCCATCGGGTGAAGCTCTGTCCGGGAATTACGTCCATAAGCCGTCCGGTCCCAGCACTGCAGTTCATCACAGAGCATCAGCATATAAGCCAGAGGATGCAGCTCCATACGCAGGGGTTCCTTACACCTGTCTTTATCTTTATAGAAGGAGATTGCGAATTTGAACATACTGTTGTGGAGAAGGATGGCCGTCAGCGCATCCACATGTTTCTCATTCAATTTGTCCATCCCTATGGACAGCTCAAGTTCATGGTAGAGGCGCAGTGCACTGAAATAAGCGTGATCCATATAATATCCGAAAAGATCAGGGGCAACAGGTTTGTTGTGGATAGTTTCCAGCATGTATTCTTCTGTGAAGTCGTAGACCCTGCCAAGCTTATCCGTGATGCCGAAGGCAAGCAGCTCTTCTATGGAATCAAAAGTGCGTCCGTAGATAGAGGCAAATTTCTCCCGGGCTTCTTTGCCCAGCTTTGCCAGGGGATCCACATCCTTGTAGCTGATGTAAAGGGTTCCTTTCCCCCGTTCCTTACCTGCCACCTCATAATAAGACAGGACCTGTTCAAAGGGAAGCTCAAAGGGGTAGCCTATATCATGGAAAAGGGAGGTCAGTCCCCAGTACTCGAGAAAGCAGCAGGCGGCGGCATGATCCTCCTGCTTGTTGGAATCATCCGGATCAAATCCATAGAAGCTTTTAAACTTTGAACGGTATAATGCATTGGATTCATAAAATGCAAGCCCCAGTGCAAAAACATAGACCGAGTGGGAATAATGGTCCCTGTGCTTCATCAGGAGCGAGCTTCCATTGGATTCAAACTCCGAGAGCAGCTCAACCATTTTTTTGGATTTCCCATAATGGCCGAAAAACATCTCAAGATAGCAATAATAGATAGTATATGCATCCTCCGCCACGCCGGAATCAATGAATTTCTCCAGCTCGCGTTCCAGGCAGAGCCGGTTGATATCCATCTGCATATTATAGGGAATCTGTCCCGCGCTGAAGCTGATGCCCCTGTAGATGCCGTCTGCCTCTTCCATCTTTTCCTGATCCATATCAAACTGCAGCCCTTCGCACCTGTTATGCAGAAAACGCAGAGCCATGGCCTTCAGGCTGTGATCGACCGTATCAAAGTGCCTGTCCGGCTGAACAGGTCCGACTCCGGCTCCAAATAGCTGCTGGTTTCTTTTCTGCATTTTTTTCAAAGCAGTGTATGCCATCCCGATCATTCCTCCTGTAAACTGATAGTAGATTTAACCAAAACTATTAAATATGATACCATCTATTTACACCAGAAACAACTTTTTTGATCCCGTAAACAAAAATCAGCCTGTCTTATTGATATTTTCTGTCATAGAGCAGGGCAGCCAGAAGCACCACAAAGCAGGACCCGGCATTGTGAACCAGTGCCCCGGTGGTCGGATTCAGAACGCCCATCACTGACAGGGTGATGGCTATGAAATTGATACACATTGACAGGGTGATCGCTGTCCTGATCGTCCTCGCTGTGGTCATGCCCAGCCATTTCAGATAAGGCAGCCTGCCGATGTCGTCTGTCATCAGGGCAACATCAGCCGCGTCCACTGCTATATCACTGCCCATCGCCCCCATAGCCACGCCGACATCGGCTGTTTTCAGGGCAGGTGCATCATTTACGCCGTCTCCTACCATGCAGACTGTACCTCTTCCTTTCAGGGCAATCACATTAGATACCTTCTCTGCCGGGAGAAGGTCTGCACATACTTCATCGATTCCTGTCTTTTTGGCAAAGTATTCCGCTGCTTTATGGTTATCTCCGGTAAGCAGAACCGGCTTTGTCCCCATCTCTTTCAGTCTTTTTATGACATCAGCTGCTTCAGGGCGAAGGACGTCAGAAAGAGCAATCACGCCAAGGATGTCTGATTCGTCCGCTGCTATAACAGAGGCTTTCCCCTCAGACCGCATCCTTTCTAACACTTCAGCTGTCTTGTCATCGATGACGGTGCCGCTTTCAACAATATATTTTTCGTTCCCGAAGAAGAGCTTTCTGTTATTATATAATACAGAGATCCCCTTTCCTGCCGACATCTTAAAGTCAGAAGTATCATACAAGGTGCAGCCTTCCTCTGCTGCCTTTCGTGTGATGGCCTTTCCCATCGGGTGTTCACTCCGGCTCTCTGCAGAAGCGGCCAGGAGAAGGAGTTCCTCAGAGGATATATCCGAAACGGGGATCACATCACTGACTTCAAGGCAGCCGTGTGTCAGTGTACCGGTTTTATCAAAAGCCATCGTATCTACCTTGCCCATATTCTCCAGGACTTCACCCGATTTGATAATAACACCGTGTTTTGTAGCCTGACCTATGGCTGCCATGATTGCCGTGGGTGTCGCAAGGACAAGAGCACAGGGACAGAAAACGACCATGACGGTAACTGCTCTCACAATGTTGCCGGTAAAGATGTATGCACCAATGGCAATCAGCAGGGCGACCGGCACCAGCCAGCTTGCCCACTTGTCCGCGATCCGCTGCGTCGGCGCCTGGTTTTTCTCAGCATCCTCCACCATACGGATCAGTTTCTTTAGAGAACTGTCCTCGCCGACCTTTGTGGCTTCAATATCAACAGATCCGAAACGGTTTATCGTCCCGCAGTAGACAGCATCTCCCGGTGCCTTATCCACTGGAAGGCTCTCCCCGGTCATAACGGACTGGTCTATCGAAGTCTCGCCGGTCATGATAACACCGTCTACGGGAATGGTTTCTCCCGGCAGAATCCGCAGTGTATCTCCAATCTGAATCTCTTCAGCAGGAACCAGTATCTCCTTCCCGTCTCTGATGACCCGACCGGTATCCGGGGCAAGGGCTATCAGATTCTTAAGTCCTTTCTTTGCGCGTTCTGTCGTCATATCTTCCAGCAAAGCACCTATCTCCATAATAAAGGCAACTTCTCCCGCAGCAAACAAATCGCCTATGCAAAGTGCTGCGATCATAGCCATGGAAATCAGCAGGGCCGATGAAATCTTGCTGATCCCCTTATTGTATATGATCCTCCAGACCGCCAGATACAAAAGCGGCAGTCCGCAGATAACAACACAGACCCAGGCAAAGTTTTCTCCTTCCGGATAGCCGATCCGCGGCAGTATAAAGGATGCAAGCAGGAACAGGCCTCCGACTATCGTCATAAACCAGCCTGCAAGAAAATCGTTTATCTTTTTGATCATGGTAACGCCTCCTGTTGACAATTGTTTATCGCAATCGTATAATATATTTATTACTGAACATATTGTTCGATTACGATTATACGGACCAGGAGAAGAAATAACAATGGTCAGATATGGCTTAATGTTCGTTAATGAACATTCTGCATAAAATGTACAGGAGGAAAGAATCACGTTGGATCGGAGACAGAAAAAAACAAGGCAGGCTGTATATGACGCATTTACCAGCCTGCTTGAAAAAAAATCATATTCTAATATTACAGTACAGGAAATCATTGACAGGGCGGATATCGGCCGAAGCACCTTCTATTCGCACTTTGAGACAAAAGATGAACTGCTGAAAGCCCTGTGTACGGAGATATTTGACCATGTATTCTCAGAGAACCTCTCACGGGAACGCACACATGACTTCTCCGGGACAGAAAAGAATATCGAAGGGGAAATCACCCATATTTTATATCATCTGCAGGATAACAGGAGCTATATCAGAAGCATACTGTCGAGCGAAAGCGGGGAAATCTTTATGCGTTACTTCAAAGAATATCTTGAACAGATATTTGATGGAGAACTGGACAGATCCGCATCTGACATCCCTAAAGAGTACATGCTCAATCACATGGTCTGGGACTTTGCGGAAACCGTCCGCTGGTGGATGAACAACGTCAGCTACTCCCCGGAAGAGATCAGCCGCTTTTTCTTCAGGACCACCCTGGGCAGCAACCTTAAAAAAGATTTTTCATAATGCAGCGAAAGATGGCTTCGGTGTCATCCAGATCAAAGACCGGACATGGCAGGGGTTCGGAAAGAGGTATATCAGTCGCAATACAGAGGAGCGTATGGCTGTCGCAGACACTTTTATATGAGACCTCACCCCGGATCACCTCAACTTTAGGGTAAGAAGAATCCTTCATCCCCTCAATCATGACTACGTCGACATCTCCCATCAGCCGGACCATCTCCTCCACAGGCAGCTGATGCCTGACACGGACAAAGGACTGTGTATCAGAAAACACGGCCGTTGCCGCAGCGCCTGCCCGGTAGAAGCGGTCGGAATCTGTCCCCTCTACATCACACTCAAAGGAATGACCGTCGTGTTTGATGACTCCCACAGTCATCCCTTTATCAGTAAAAGCATGGATCAGCCTCTCTACCAGCCCGGTTTTACCACTGTTCTTTAAGCCGCTGACACAGAAAAGAACCGGATCTCTTTTATTGTCTGACATCGTTTTTTGTTTTATCATTGAAATGCTTTCCGTCCTCAGAAGCTTTTGGCCCAGTTCACAAGAGAATTGTGCCAGATATTCTCGGTGACATCCCTGCGCATCTGATCAGTGACAGGACCGTTTTTAGCCATTTTGGAGAGAATCAGAGCCTGAAGCTGTTCAACCGTCATCTGGTCATATGGAATGTCAGGAATCTCCGTCTCTTCCAGAAGAAGCCCGGCTTTCACCGCTGCTTCAGATGCCCCCTTTGATGCTGTCTCTGACAACGTCTCAGGCGATGCCTCAGGTACTTCCTCCACTTCCTGCACAGGAACCGCTGCCTCTATGACCGCAGGAGTACTGTCGCTTTCGGGAGCAAAAATGTCGCCGCTGCAGCCCGGAAGGGCGATATTCAGCCTTCCGGATGAACTCTCCACTCTTCTGCCGCTGAGCAGACCCACATAAGTACTGCTGCCGGCTTCCACGTTAATCCCGCCTTCTTGGTCACTGTTATTCACTGCCACGATGAGACTGCCTCTGGCAAAGGCATATTGCTGGTTGGTCAGACAAAGCTGCCTGTAGTCCCCATAGACCAGATCCTGCCTCCACTGACGATGGATCTGGCCCAGCGCCGCAATCAGACGGGTACAGGGATTGGTCTTGTAATCGCCGCTGTGAGCACCCAGGTCGATACAGGGACGAAGAGAATCATCCGAATACCGCTCCTTCCTCCCCTCGATTCCAAACTCACTGCCATAGTAGACAGAAGGTATGCCGGGCAGGGTGTAGAGAAGAATGTGGGCGGGCATATAATGGGCCTTGTTCCTCAGTTTGGTGCTGATGCGTTCCACATCATGGTTATCCACAAAATTGTACAGTCTGATACGATCAGGAATCAGGGTCCTGGTTCGCTGCACCGTATGCGCAATTTCAAAATAATTATGGTCATTATGTCCGCTGTAGAGTGCCTTGTGCAGAGCGTAATTCGTGACGCTGTGGAGTGTATGCTCATTTGCCCAGCGGGAATAATCTCCATGTATGACTTCTCCCATCAGCCAGAAGTCAGCTTTCACTTCATCCGCCGTCTTTCGCAGAGCTTTCATAAATTCAAAATCCAGCACATCCGCCGCATCCAGTCGAAGTCCGTCTACATCAAATTCACTGACCCAGAAGCGGACCACATCGCAGATATAATCCCGAACTACAGGATTCTTCTGGTTCAGTTTGGCCAGAAGATTATATCCTCCCCAATTATCATAGGAGAAACCGTCATGGTACTCTGTATCGCTCTGGAAATTAACATGGCAATACCAGTCCCGGAAAGGAGAGTTCTCCCGTTTCGTCTGTATATCCTTAAAGGCGAAGAAATCCCGCCCGGTGTGGTTAAAGACCCCGTCAAAGATCACTCTTATGCCGGCTCGGTGACAGGCTGCCACAAAATCTTTCAGATCATCATTCGTCCCCAGGCGGCTGTCGAGCAATCTGTAATCTGTTGTCTCATATCCATGTCCGACTGATTGGAAAAGAGGACCGATATAGAGAGCAGTAAATCCCAGTTTTTTAATATGTTCAATCCATGGCAGCAATGTGACCAGCCGGTGAACCGGTTCACCATAATCATTATGTCTGGGAGCACCGGCCAGTCCCAGAGGATAGATGTGATAAAATACTGCTTCGTCATACCAGGCCATTACCGGTTCCTCCTAATCTGTCACTAGCTCCTCGTATGTGCCCCCATATCCTTCAGCTCTTTTTTCCGCTCATACATCATCTGGTCCGCCCTGTCAAACACATCGCGCAGCTGCTGATCATCCGGCTCCAGAACGGAGTATCCGGCAGCAACAACAACTGCATCCTTCTTCAGATTGGCTTCAACCTTCCGGTTCAGGGTGCTCATCACTTCATTCAGAGTTTCAAATCCTTTTCCCTGAAGAATGACTGTAAATTCATCACCGCCGACCCTGAATACAGCACCATGTGTAAAAGTTTCGCAGATCAGAACACAGGCATTCTTAATAAGCTGATCCCCGGCCGCGTGTCCCTGGGTATCATTGACATATTTCAAGCCATTGATATCACACATGACAACTGCCAGGTCCTGTATCTCATTTTTCTGAATTCTTTGATTGATTGCTGTTTCAAGCTCAGAAAGAGCGTGTTTATTCCTGACGCCTGTCAAAGAATCAGTGTTTGCCATCGTACGGAAGGTCCTGCTGGTTTCTTTTTCCTCCTCAATCATATCCCTGGACAGAGATCTTAACTGCAGCATAAGGATCACTGCAAGAATCAGCATGGCCACCAGGGTAAAGACGATCAGCTGCCGGCTTGTCTTAATGTTCTTATAACTGATATCCCGGATCTGATCCTGTATAACACTTTGCCGGATCAGGACGGCCACTTCCCATCCTGTCCTTTCTACCGGAATGTAGTACAGGGTATCCTCAGCTTCACCCGAATTAAAGTGCATGCTGCCCTCTTCCTCGTGTAAGAAATGATTAAAATTCTCTTTCCAGACCTTTTCGGACAGGAGGCCTTTTGTCGCATCAAAAATATTATTATCGGATATGACCGGACCCAGTTCAGTGCCGGACAAGTTTGCCCCACTTTTAGTGTACAGACCGAAATAAGTCCCGTCCTGATCATCAAGCGCCAACAGGTCAACAATATCATTGATATCAATCTGAATGAAGCAGGCCTTGAAGGGTTTTCCCATAATCGAAAGCTCCGGCGTCGGGATCGCCAGACACAGCTGTTTGGAAGATCCATACAAAGAGACAGTACTTATGTAGCGGTCCGGCAATTGTTCTTCCGTCAGAAACTCATGTCGGCTTCCGCCGGTGTAGATCGTGTACTGTGTGTATACGATATTATCCTTATCTACCAGGGCAAATCGGTTCAGAGCGAGCAGGGACCTCACCTTTCCGATCGCCTGCTGCAGTTCCTCCTGTGATGCGATCTCTTCATCGGCAATAAAGACCAGTGCCTTCTCCATCTGGTCAAAGCTGTTGTTAATCTGATTTGTAATGATCTTTGCACGGCGGTCCGCCATTGCCTCCAGATAAAAAGAACTAACTGCCGAAACCGCTTCATTCGTGGCAGAAATGGTTTGTTTTGATGTCCATATAGTTATGACAGTCAGCATGATCAGAATCAGAAAGCTGCCTCCGACGGCTGTCAAAACAAATGTTTTACTTGTAATACGTTTTTTCTTTGTCATGACATATCACCATACAGCAGCTCAAGCATTATAGCTGCGTCCTTCTGATAAATGACTGTGGTTATCTCATCTTTCTTCTCCGGAAACAGTTCTCCGGGCAGGTTGCCATCAGCAATCTTGACCGCAACCTGCAGAGTATCATAGCCGATTGAATAACAATCCTGAACTCCCAGACAATAAATCACTCCATCCTTCAGGTAATGAAGTGCTTCCTGGTCATGATCCATACCCACGATAACAACATCACTGTTGATCTCCGTAATCGCTCTGGCAGCACCAACAGGATTGCTCATATTGCAGCAGATGATGCCATCGAGGTCCGGACAGTCCTTCAATATCTTCCTGGTCAGATCATAAGCCAGGTCAACGGAATCCATATCATACTCCTTGGCAACAATCTCCATATCGTCATACCTGGCAATGGTATCCTCCGCTCCTCTTGCACGGTCTTCATGACAGGGTGCACCGACACTGCCCACCAGAATCGCAACCTTCCCCTTGTAGCCCAGTTTTTTACAAAGAGCCTCTGTCAGATCCGCACCATCCTGATAATTATGCGTATTGCCAACATAAGCGATTCTTTTACAGCCTTCAGCAGCATCCGAACTGGAAAAAGTCATGACTTTTGTTCCGGAATCTGCCATCTCATCCAGAAGAGGAGAGATTATTTTTTCATCTGCAACATCGACACCGATCACATCATAATCTTTCTTTTCTGCCAGACGGAGTCTTCCTGCCTGATCTTCGGCGGAGGACACGTCCGGAGCCATGTACTCATAGGTAATCGTGATCCCTTTATCCAGAAACTGACGCTGGGCCTCTTCCATTCCGAGGGCCACGGCATCCCACCATGGATGGACTGTTTTATAGGTGAAGTAAAACTTGTAGTGGTCTTTCTGCGGTTGATAGGAATCCAGCTCATGGTCAAATTTGACAGCGCTGCGCACATCATCTGTTGTTTCTGAAGAAGCCTCCTCTCCTGAGCCGGCTTGCGCGACAGTTCCTGATTCGCCGGGCAGAACAGATTCATCTGTCCTCCCTGAAGAAGGCACAGAAGAACAGGCCGTGGTCAGGAGCAGTATTGCCAGAACAGCAGCCATGATGTTCAGTATTCTCATATAATAACGCATGAAATCCATCTCCATTTCCATTTCCATGTCCGGGTCGGACCCTTCTGAGTTCATTTAACTCTCCCCCTCCAAAAGAGGAGGGGGCAATCTTCTTCTGAGTATATCACTATCTGCATCCGATTTCCAGCTATAATCAGAACAAAAATCCATTACGATTGAATCTTGGACAGCCGCCTTTATGAAACCTTGTTATACTATGGATGTTAAAGGCAGCATACCGCCCGGATGTCCGGCAGACATCAGGATGATCTGTTGAGTTGTAAGCATAGTGCAAAAGACCTCCGAATACTTTTAATAAGAAACTTCATCAGTAGGTAGCTGAGACTCCCTCCTCTTCAGGGGGGAGAAAGAGTTAATTATCATCAGAGGGAGTCTCAATCTCCCTACTGA
>CADBNQ010000281.1 GCA_902796045.1 uncultured Lachnospiraceae bacterium
CTCTCCCCGGACTGATGCCGGCAGGCCCATCACTTCAAGGGCGCTGGCGATCCTCTCCTTGGACAGCCCAAGCTCCTGCGCGTTGTGAAGGCTGTTCTGCAGGGTCTTTCTCCGCTGGTTAAAGGCTGCCCTGATCAGCATAAACATGGCTGCCGGGTCTTTTACCGAAACAGGCATGGTCTCATGCCTGGTCAGCCGGATCACCGCAGATCCCACAGCGGGCCTTGGCATAAAACAGTTCGGCGGCACATTGGCCACGATATAGGGATCGGCATAAAACTGCACCGCCAGGGATAAGGCGCCGTACTCCTTAGTACCGGGACCGGCCTGCATCCGGGCGGCCACCTCTTTCTGGACCATTACCGTCACGGACTGAAGGGGCATCCCGCTTTCAAACAGGCCCATGATGATCGGCGTTGTTATGTAATAAGGAAGATTGGCCACAACCTTGATAGGCTTCCCTCCATTCCACTGGTCTGCAAAGCTGCTCAGATCCATCTTCAGGATGTCTTCATTGATGATCCTGACATTAGAATAAGAAGAAAGGGTATCTTCCAGAATGGGAATCAGATTTTTATCAATCTCCACGGCTGCCACCTGTCCGGCTGCTTCCGCCAGATACTGGGTCATGGTACCGATGCCCGGCCCGATCTCAAGCACCAGATCCTCAGGCCCGATCCCGGCTGAGGCGATAATCTTGTCAAGCACACGGGGATCTATCAGGAAATTCTGTCCGTATTTTTTCTGAAAATGAAAATCGTATTTTTGCAGAACCGCGATGGTCTCACGGGGATTCGCAAGCTTTGCCATCCTGAAAGCACTCCTTATTTGTCACAGGCCGTAGAGCTGCATGGCATTGTGATAGGTTATCTCCTCGACCTCCTGCACAGAAATCCCCTTCAGTCTGGCGATCTCCTCTGCAACGTAAAGCAGATAGGCGGAAGAATTCCTCTTGCCCCGGTAGGGCTCCGGGCTCAGATAGGGGGCATCTGTCTCAAGGACCAGATGCTCTAAGGGGATAGTTTCCACAACCCTTTTTAAGGTCTTAGCATTCTTAAAGGTCACGACGCCTCCGATCCCCAGATAATAGCCCATCTTCACATACTCTGCTGCCATCTCGGGAGAACCGGAGTAGCAGTGGATCACACCTCCGGTCGTTCCGGCATGTTTCTCCTTCATGATATCAAAGGTATCTCTGGCGGCATCACGGCTGTGGATGACCACCGGAAGTCCTGCTTCTATGGCCAGATCCAGCTGTCTGACAAAGGCATCTTTCTGCTGCTGCCGTACTTCGGGATCCTTCTCCCAGTAATAATCCAGACCGATCTCACCTACGGCCACGATCTTATCCTTCCGGCAGTACTCCTGCATCTTCAGGAGACGGTCATCATTAAGATCTGCGATATCGCAGGGATGGATCCCCACTGTCCCGTAGATCCAGGGGTATGCCTCAATCAGCTCCAGGGTATCCAGAAGACCCTTCCAGCCGGCGCTGATATTTACCACCTTGTCAACACCGGCATCTTTCAGATGAGCCAGGAGCTCTTCCCTGTCTTCATCATAGCGGGCATCATCGTAATGAGCGTGTGTGTCAAATAACATGGCTGTCCCCTTATGAAATCTCGGCGCCTGAAGGCATATCCTTCTCCGGGACAACGAGGGCCAGGTTCCCGTCCGCGTCCTCAGCACACAGGAGCATCCCCTCAGAAAGCACACCGGCAAGCTTTGCAGGCTTCAGGTTCACAAGGACCATGACTTTCTTGCCTACCATCTCTTCCGGGCTGTAATGAGCCTTGATACCGGAAACGATCTGTTTTACCTGGCTTCCGATCTTCACCTTGGAGCAGAGAAGCTTTCTGGACTTCTTAACCTCCTCACAGGCAATGATCTCTCCGACCTGGAACTGCATTTTCCCAAAGTCTTCAAAGGAAATCTCGCCCTTCGGCTCAATATCAATGACATCTTCCTCCGGCTCATCTGCCTGTCCGGCATTTCTCGCCTCATACATGGCATCAACCTTATCGATCACTTCCTTCATGTCCAGTCTGGCAAAAAGAATCTCAGGCTTGCTTACAACCTTCTTTCCAGACTCATAGAGGCCGAACATCTCAAGCTCATCCATGGTTCTCTCTGAAGAATTCAGCTGGGCAAAGATCTTCTGTGCTGTCTCCGGCATAAAGGGAGCCAGAAGAGAGGCCCCGATGGTAATGCTCTCTACGAGATTGTAGAGGACGGTTGACAGTCGGTCCTTCTGGGCAGGATCCTTGGCCAGGATCCAGGGAGTGGTCTCGTCGATATACTTGTTGCAGCGCTTGAAGAGGTTAAAGATCTCTGTCATGGCATCTGCAACCCTGAGCCTTTCCATCTTCGCATTGACCCTGATCTTGGTATCAAGGGCCACATCGATCAGCTCTTTATCAAATCCGTTGGTGATGCCGCAGTTGGCGACGACACCGTCAAAATACTTGTTGGACATGGAGATGGTCCTGTTGACCAGGTTGCCAAGGGTGTTGGCCAGGTCGGAATTCATACGCTCTACCAGAAGCTCCCAGGTGATCACGCCGTCATTTTCAAATGGCATCTCGTGCAGCACAAAGCAGCGC
>CADBNQ010000282.1 GCA_902796045.1 uncultured Lachnospiraceae bacterium
AAAGTGCAAAAAAGCCTGCATTTATGCGCTCTAAAGGCTATTTTGCTAGTGCGAACCTAGTGCGGTATCACGGGAATCTAGGGAACAAGTACTGTTGCTGACGGGCCGGTTTGTCCCTGACCTGCTTGGACTGGCTGTCCCTGATTAGCCGACTTAGTTGTCCCTGTCTGATGAGGATGATGCCAGGAGAACCTCTCCCGGCATCGGCACATTATTCGCTTCCTATGGTTGTAAGCATTTCATTTTCAGCGATGTATTTGACCATGTGGTCATCAATCAGCCTCTTTTGCTGTTGGAATGCATACATCAGGCTATTGTCACAGATCCTGTTGATCACACGGGGGATCCCCGTTGAGTATCGGAAGATCTCGTCAACCGCTCCATCCGTGAACAGTTCCTGGCCACATTCGGAGTAAGACAGATGGGTCTGGATGTATTTCCCTGTTTCTGACCGATCCAAATGAGGCAGCACACAATACATATCGATCCGTTGACGTATTGCATCATAGCGCTTATACCTCAGCTTCCGGTCCCATAATTCTGTTTGGCCTACAAGGATCAGGGCCATGGGACTTTCTGAGTCGAACCGGTAATTGAGCAGGAACCGGAATTCTTCCAGGGTTTCTTTTTCTAACAGATGTGCTTCATCCAGGACACAGACGACCTGTTTATGCTGGACACCACGGATGTATTCAATGGCTTCCTGAAGCTGTCTTTTGGAATCTCCGCGGTAAAACTTGGATTCCATTCCCAGCTGGTCCAGTATGCCCTTATAAAACCACCTTGGCGTCAGCTTGGAATCCGACAGATATAAAAGGATATATTTGTCGGCCGGAAGACCGGCACCGAACCTACGGATAAGCGTTGATTTTCCGCATCCGGAATCTGCAGTGACTACGGCAAAGAGCTTACGGTCAGCAACATAACAGAGCCTGTCATAGGCGGCTCCGATCGCAGGAGACTCATACAGCTTTTCCGGTGGGACATTCCTCGTAAATGGGGTGTTCTTCATGTGAAAGAATCCTTCATACATGGTCACACCTCCTTCCGGTAGCCGCTAAAGGAGATGGCATTGGCCAGCTTTGTCCGGGATTCCCTGTGCTTCTTTTCAAGAACATCCAGGAACCGGGATGTATCCGGTTCCCCGGGCTGCATCGAGATTGGAATCTCCGGTTTCTTATCACAGAAGGGACTGATGGCGACACGTCTTGCCTCGACAGGTTCCATATCCCTGTAAGTGACAAGTAAAGGTTCCGGTTTTACAGGGTCATAAGCGATCTCAACAGTGGCCCCGATCAAAGCGGCACTGACTTCATAATCCTGACCACGGAAACTGATGCATCCGCCTTTATTGACCACGCGCTCTTCGTGATGCAGAAAGGCTTCCCCTACGACAGCGGCATCCAGAAAGACCAGCGGACGGGTATCCCGGTTCCATTCCATTTCCGGAGAGATCCCTCCTTCGGGCACAGCGAGTCCCAGGCTTTCATAGTATTCACGGATCCCTTCATGGCTGTCTTTCTGGTAGTATTCTTCCAGAAAGTACCGCCAGTATCGGTTCAGGTCTTCCAGGCTCCGGATCTTCTTTGCTTTTGCTTCTGCAAGGAAGGAATCAACCACCTGATGGAATTTTTCTATTTTTCCCTTGGACTGGCCGGATCTGGGCCGCGCATGCAGAATACGGATCCCAAGACGGGCTGTGCTCCTGATCAGCTGGTTGGAGATATACTGGCCGCCATTATCAACATAAGCGGCATCAAAACTCCCATGCTTCAGGATCGCCTTTCGGAAAGTGTCTTCTACCACCGCTTTTTCCTGGTTGTCATAGAAAGAGGATTCCAGGATGAAACGGGAGTGGTCATCGATCATGGAAGACAGATAGGTCTGGACCATCTTTCCGTTCGGTCCGATCGGAAGTTTAGGCCCGTATTTAATGTCTGCCTGGACCAGCATCATCCGGTTGGGTTTGCAGAAACGTTTGGAAGAGCTTTTCATCCCTTCCTGATATTTCTTCATCTGCTTCCGGCCAAAACCGGCAGCATACAGATGGTCCTGAACGGTGGACCTTTTCAGAAGTCCCGGCTCTGCTTTACCCTCAGACTCCAGGATAAAAATGATCTGACGGACACTTCTCGAAGGGACTTCCCGTTTCAGCAGGATGGCTTCCTCCATCAGATCCTGAAAGTGCTGGGAACCGGGAGAAGTTCTCCGTGTCCTTTCGGATGGTTTCAACCCGGCAAAGCCTTTTTTCAGGTAGCTGGATTCGTATCGGCGGAGAGTTTTTTCAGAAAGATCATTGCGGTCTGCAAGTTCTTTCCTCATCTGGATCTTTTTATCCCTGTCAAGAGAGGGATCCAGGAGCGGGGCAATGATCCGGAACCTCCACAGTGCGGTATCATCTCTCCATGTCGTTATTTCTTTGGTTTCCATAGTATCTTACCTCCTTATGGAGACAGGATACTTCAGGAGGGCTCCGGACAACAAGACAAAGCAGGTGCACCTGCCCCCGGGGGCAGGAAAGCGGGGATCCAGCCACCGGAATTGTAAATGACACGGTTGACTTTGGCCAGCCATCCGGCACCTTCTTCACGGAGCTTTTGGAACAGAGAATCTCCGGGATCCAGGTGCTCTTTACCCAGACCAGAGAACCGGCTGCAGATCGATCGGAGTAATCCATCGATCTGCGTGGTGTTCCGGCGGATCCATTCACTCCAGCGCTGCATGGTACGTTCACAGGGATAGTCTTCTGTGCTTAGATCGTCAGGAGAAGAGACCTCATCAGCGACATTCTCAATGATCTCTGTTGCATAGTGTTTATGCGGAGTCAATAGATCCGGGAGTTCTATATGGAGCCTCCGGCAACGATCGCACAGCAGCCGGCGAAGCAGACATAGTCTCTTTTCGCCGTTGTACCATTTCATAATCCTTTTTCTTCTGTCCCGATAACGAAGACTGGACTTGCAGTGTGGGCAAATGGATTCTTCCCTGCTCTCACATAAAAATATTCTCATCCTCATTGAAGATTAGATCGTACTCTGATATAATAACCATGGTTAAATAACCAGGTCTCAGAGAACGTCGATCTTGCAGGAAGGAGTTCTCTGAGACTTTTCCTTTTCTGCATTTCAATAAGGACATTATACTCGGCAATTTAGAGACAAACAAGCTCGGCAACTAGAGGTCATAGTAACGTGGCCGCAACACCTTTAATGTGTGTCGGATGATATCCTGGATCTCCTTGTCGAGAGGGTAATCCCGATAAACATCCTCAAACATG
>CADBNQ010000283.1 GCA_902796045.1 uncultured Lachnospiraceae bacterium
ACAGCATTAACAACTTCTGCCTTTAAAGCTTTAATACGTGCGGTTGGCTCTGTAAACCCTTTTGCTATCATTACATTTTCCTCCTTACTAGTTGGCACATCAGAAGTCCTGCAAAAATCTGATGTGCAGTTAAAATGTTTGAGATGATGACTCAGACGGGAATGTCCCCATTCCCATATCCCAACCTGTAAATCAACCAATACTGAGTTTTCATCTGCATATCATTATACTTTCATGGATAAAAGACCGTTAGGAATATCCAACCAAATGAATTGCAATAATCCTTTTTGTTGATTATTTCCATTTTTCAGGGGGAATGCCGTAAAAAGTTATATTGAACTGATAATTATTTGCCAACACAAGGAATTGCATCTGCCGTAAAGGAACAAATTGTTTTCAGATGCAATTAATTTTATCCATCTGTGGGGGGGATTTTTAAAAAAGAGTTTTGAAAAAATCAATAGGAAAATTCACACCTCCTCTTGTAATATTCCATACTCGCAGGAGGGTGTTTTTGTACTAAGACCTGTGGTGTCTGCTGTAATCCAGACCACCAATAAGAAGAATGATAACGCCGAATACAAGATTCTGCCATTCGGATGCGATCCCGGCAATATTCATGATGTTGGAGATCACGGTCAGGACCAGGGCGCCGAGAAATGTCCTCTCCACACCGCCTTCTCCGCCCAGCAGGGAGCTGCCGCCCACGACAACGGCAGCGATGATCTTCAATCCATAAGCTTCTGTCATGCCTGCATCCGCTGCATTCAGACGTGCCGTCATCACCACGCCGCCTGCTGCGCCAAATAAACCGCTTAACAGGTAGGCCGCCAGTATGGTCATCAGGCTGTTGATCCCGGAATACCGGGCTGCCGACTGATTCAGGCCTGTAAGATAGACACATCGTCCAAAGCTTGTTTTCTTAAGGACAGCATAAAGAAATGCAAAGGTGATCCCCGTTACGATCACAGGAACCGGAAGTATTCCCACTGTACCGGCACCAAGAGCAGTGAGGTCCGCCGGAAGTCCGTAGATCACTCCCCCGTTCATGACAATGGTCGCCAGTCCTGATGCCACCATGCTCATCCCGTAGGTTGCCACAAAAGAAGGCAGCTTCAGTTTTCCAACCAGCAGCCCGTTTGTCAGCCCGAAAGCAGCGCCGGTCATCAGGGCAGACACAATCCCCAGGCCGGCCGGAAAACCATGCACGATCATCTGGGCGCAGATACATCCGCACAAGGCAGCCAGAGGCCCCACTGAAAAGTCGATATTTCCGGTCAGGATGACCACCGTCAGCCCCTGACTTAAGAGGAAGAGGATACTGGTCTGACGGAGAACGGTTATGATATTATCCAGGGTAAAAACAGTGGTCATGGATTTTTTGCCTTTCTATGTCTCTCACTTTTGTTTTTCATTCAGAATCTGTTCTTCTGTAGATGGCATCAAAAATAATGGCTGCCAGCACAACAATCCCGATAATGGCGTTCTGGTAGATGGAGGAAACGCCCACCTGCATTAGACCGCTTTTCAGCACCTGGATCAGAAGAACACCAAACAGTGTTCCCGCCGGATCACCGCCCCCTTCCCGGAGGGAAGAGCCGCCCAGCAGGGCAGCTGCCACTGCGGAAAACTCCATGCCATTTCCTGCGTTGGGGTTTCCGGACTCAATCCGGCAGCATACCAGAAGACCTCCGATGCCGGCCATCAGTCCTGCATAGACAAAAACCAGAATCCGGCTTTTTATGACGCTTCCGCCAGAGGTGGCGATCGCCTCCTCATTTCCTCCAAGTGCCCTGACCATCTTGCCGAATCTGCTTTTTTTCATGAGGAATACTGTCAGGCTGTACGCCGCCAGCGCAATCCATACAGACCAGCTCAGATGCAGGAAGCCTTCCCTGGCCACGGTCCGGAAAACAGGGTGACTATGGTAGATCGTCATGCTGCCGCAGAGCAGGAGGGCAGCTGATTTGTAGATATTCTGGGTACCCAGCGTGGTAATAAAGACTGGTATTTTCAGTTTTGAAGCCACCCAGCCGTTGATCAGACCGCAGAGGGCAGACAGAAGGAGGCAGCAGGCAACCGCTGCCGGCAGCGGTACGCCCAGGTTCAGAAGAAGGATCCAGAAAACTGACATCAGGCTGACGATGGAGCCCAGAGAAAGATCGGTCCCCTGGGTGAGAACGACAACGGTCTGGCCGCAGGATACAGCCAGAAGAGGCGCTGCCTGACGCAGGATCACCCCCATATTGTCCAGGGTGAAGTAGTTGTCTGTCAGCAGGCCGAAGAAGCATATCAGTATAATAGTTATGTAAACAGATGGAGGAAGACGGCGGGCTAATCGTTTCATATCTGCTGTATCAGGTCTTTTCATACGCCAACTCCAAACATCATCTCTCCAATCTTCTCCTCGGAAAGTTCCTCTCCGCTCAGTTCCCCCGAGATCGCACCTTCCCGCATGACATAGATGCGGTCACACATCCCGATCAGCTCGGATAATTCGGAAGAGATAAGCAGTATTGCCTTCCCGGAGGCAGCCAATTGGGCCATATGGGCATAAATCTCCCGCTTTGCCTGAACATCAATACCCCTGGTAGGCTCATCAAAGATGATCACATCGGTATCTGCCAGAAGCCACTTTGCCAGAACCAGTTTCTGCTGATTGCCGCCTGACATGTTCAAGGCCCGGACCTCCGTATCCCGGGCGGCGATATTCAGGTCTTCCATGTAATCCTCTGACAGTTTCTTTTCAGTTCTTCTATCAAGGATATGGCCCGGAAAGGCTTTGTGAAGACCGGCAGAGGTCACGTTCCAGGCCAGCGAAGCTCTCAGGGCGAGACCCTGCTCTTTCCGGTCCTCCGGCAGGAGTCCTATCCCCTTTCTCACCAGCTTTCCCGGGCTGCAGCCGGTGATGTCTTCTCCGTGAAGCAAAACTTTGCCGCTTCCCGCCTTGTCTATGCCGAACAACAGTCTGGCCAGTTCCGTTCTTCCTGAACCCACCAGGCCGGCAATCCCCGCAATCTCACCACTTCTCAATGAAAGGCTGCAATTCTTTACCCTGCCTTTTTTATCACAGAGATTCTCCACTTTCAGAACTTCTTTTATTTCGGCAGGTGCAGGACCTTCCGTTTTCCGATGCTGGTCGGATTCCGTCCGGGAAGCAGCTTTTTCTTCTCTTCTGCTGTAGATACGGACCGTCTTACGTCCAACCATGTGATGGATCAGTTCTTCTCCGGAGAAATCCGACACTCTGCCTGTACAGATATATTTTCCGTCCCGCATTACCGTGATCCGGTCCCCGATCCTGTCGTACTCCTTCATCCTGTGTGAAATATAGATAATACCCGCACCTTTTTTCTTCAGGTCATGGATCTTTGCAAAGAGGGCTTCGGTATCTTTTTCCGATAAAGCAGAAGTAGGCTCATCAAATATGATGAGCCTCGGATCCATGGAAAGTGCCCTGGCAATCTCCACCATCTGTTGTTTGGCAATCCCCAGTTTCCTGACGGGGACTGTGACATCAATATCATGGCTGCCAAGATCTGACAATATGGTCCTGGCATCACTGATCATCTTTCCTGTCCGGACGATTCCGGTTTTCCCGTAAACCGGCTCCCGATTAAAAAAAATATTCTCAGCAGCATTCAGCCAGGGAACCATGGTCAGTTCCTGATAGACAGCGGCAATCCCGCAGGCAAGAGAGTCTTTCGGAGAAGCAAAGGCTATCTCCTTTCCATCGAGGAACATGTGACCGCCGTCCGGCCTGACATATCCCAGAATGCACTTGGACAGGGTACTCTTTCCGGCTCCGTTCTCACCTGCCAGAATATGTACTTCCCCGGGGTAAAGGTCGAAGGACATGTTGTCAAGAGCCTTTACACCGGGGAAAGATTTGCATAGATTTTCAATTCGCAGCATTGGTTCCATGTATAAAAACCGCCTCTACTCAAACCAGCGGTACTGGTCAATATATTCCTGGACATTGTCAGCAGTGATCAGAGGGTCATGTCTCTCTGCCGGGAAGGGAACAAAGTACTCTTCCGGCAGTGTCCCGTCGTTAAGATACTTCACCAGATAGGTGACGGCCAGGTAAGTGGACCCGAAAGGATCTGTATTATAAGTCACATAAAGGTCCCCGTCCTTGACTGCCTGGGCGGCATCCTTGGAACCGTCCTCACCGCC
>CADBNQ010000284.1 GCA_902796045.1 uncultured Lachnospiraceae bacterium
ATCATTTTCCTATATACTCTTTCATAAAGAGCCGGCTTTCAGCCTGGCCTTTTCCTTTTTCAGCAGCTCCAGATTGAGCTTTTGTTCGCCTGCTGTCTTATCGACCCAGAGATTTAAGGAATCCACGGCCAGGGAGACGGCATCAAGCCTGAAACTGATCAGTGCAAAGTCTTTTATCTCGTCATCGGTGATCTTTCCGTCACACCCGATCTGGATCAGCCGGTTTGTCAGTGAGTCAATCTCATTAAGTCCTGCAATGGTCTCAAGGATGATGGCGGACAGGTCGCCAATCTCTACCTCCGGCACATAACGCTCACCAATCGCACATTTATGGGAACAGTAATAATTGCACAGGTCCGGTCTCCGATAGCAGTCAGCCATCTGGACGATGTCATAGGGTGCCGGTTCCTGTACCCCGTACTCAATCTTCTCAATCCTTGCGGAAGACAGACCCGGCATGAGCTCTGCGGCCTTTTCCCTGGTCAGCCCCCTTTCTTCCCTTGCCAGCTGGTAGATGTTTTTGTTCTCTCTTACAGATTGCCTGCCCATGGTATCCCTCCCCTCATATCCGTTTTCAGACTTAGTTCTGATTGTCATTATACTATAAGAAGGCAGGGCAGAAAAGAACAACAGAGGTTTTTCTTTCACTGTTTTTGCCGGACTGCTAAGAATTGATGGACAATCCTTCTCTCAGAGGCTATAATACAATAGATTTTCGATACGAGGAATCTGATTAAAAAAAGAGTTAAGGGAGAGGCCAGTTTATGGATATTCAGTATTTGTTGTTTTTGCAAAATTTGAGAATGGCGACAGGTGGTGCTTTTGATGAGATCTTTAACGGTATCTCCAAGCTCGCCGTGGACATCATGCCCTTTCTGCCCTTCATCGTGTTCTGGTGTGTGAGCAAGAAGTGGGGCTACCGTTATCTGATGACCCAGGGGATCGGAGAACTGGTGAATGGCATTATCAAGTTGACGGTCTGTGCCTATCGACCCTGGATCCGCTCAGATCTTATAGAACCGGCAGGGGATTCCAAGGTGGCCGCGACAGGGTATTCTTTCCCGAGCGGGCATGCGATGGGCGCGACATCCATTTACGGTACAACGGCCGTATGGCAGTGGAAAAAAAGAAGATGGCTTGCCATACTATGTGGCATAATGATCGCCCTGACCTGTTTTTCCCGGAACTATCTGGGTGTACACACTCCCCAGGATGTTATTGTCGGTTTTTCGTTGGCAGTGGTTACGATCCTCCTTGTCGGGGCTGCACAGAAAAAAATCGATGGTGACGACAGGATCCTGGATATTCTTTCGGTGATTGGTGTGATCGTGGTTATCGCAACACTGATTTATATCCTCTGCAAGCCATATCCCATGGATTATGTGGATGGTGTTCTTCTGGTAGATCCGCAGGATATGATGAATGACACCTTCAAGGCCTGCGGCGCTTTCCTGGGATTACTTGCGGGAAGCTATGTCGAACGGCACTATATTCATTATGAGATACCGACCGGGGCTAAGAATCTGCCGATCCTGGCTTTTGTCGGATTCATCATCGCTTTTTCCTGGAAGGAATACTTTGCTTCACCCATCCTTGTAGCATCCCTGGGAGGACATTGGGGCAATCTGGCTTCCCGCTGTATTCTCTGGTTTTTTGTTGTGGCAGTCTGGCCTCTTTTCATCCGGAAGTGGGCCCGGGAAGACTGACGGCCTCTGGCATAGCCAGTGTGCAGCCCGCATGAACTTATTGGGATAGTTTGAAATAGGAGAAATTCATCTATGGCGATCAGCTGGAAAAAAATTATAGTGACTGTCCTCCTGAGTGTGGTGTTTGTTATTGCATTCGGCTGGGTCATCATGATGCAGAACCATGCCACTCTTGTCAGAAACCATGTCGGAGACGAGACTCTGAAACTGGAGGAAGTCACATACACCCTGGAGGATATCGAATCAAACTGGAACACGATGGAAAAACGTATCCGGAAAAGATATGAAGTGGACGCCACTCTCTCGGCGATGGCCCTGCGTAATATCATCACAGAAAAGGGTGACGAGGCGATTACCCTGTATGCGAACTGGGCAGTGATCAAAGTCCAGAAAGGCAAGATAACAGCCACCGGCGGGATCGATCAGAAGCTCGGTCTTACGGCAGATCAGTTCTCAGAAAGGGAAGGCCTCTTTTCCTCCCCTGAAAGCCCGGAAACCCTTGTTGTATACAGCCTGATCAGTGATTCCTACTACTATGTGGAGTGGTATGAAAATACCAGCCTGCAGGCAGAGGTAGAGGAAGCTGCAGATATACCCGGGATTCTCCAGAAGGCAGAGGCGGCGTATGATGTCTATGCCTTATGTGTGGCCGGGGACTCTACCTCCCAGAATGGAAAAAGGATCCTGTACAGCAATGTCATTTTTACGGATCTTGAAGATATATTCAGTAAAACAGAGAAATCGGATCTGTCTGTTGAGAAAACCGGGAAAGACAATGCCTATGAATCCGGCATCCTGTCTCTGCAGAACGGGACCTTCCGCTATGTCAGGTGTGCCGTCCCGGAGATAAACGGCTACATGATCCTGCTGACGATACAGCCCAATCTCTACATTAAGGCACTCAGCCAGGGCACCTATATGTTTACGGCCCTGATCCTTTTCCTGGCAGCTTTTGTCACTGCAGGATTCTCCCTGTATTTCTATATACAGAAGAATGACCTGACACCTGCCATGGAACAGCGCTATAAACCTTCAAACGTCCGCCGCTTTGCCTCCCTGTGCGGCGTGATCGGGGCAATCCTGATCTTTTTAAGCGGCTTGATGATCTATGCCCTCAACGGATTGTATGACAATACAGCAAAGGGCAAAGAAAAGCTCCGGATGCTCAATGAGAGCCTGAATATGTATTCTGACCGGGTGAAGACGAATATGGAGCGCTTTGTAGACATATATCTTGACTACGGGAGCAATATTGCGGATTGCATGGATCACTATCCGGAGCTTCGGGAGAGAGGGGTTCTGGATACGCTTGCCGACAGTATCTCCGCATCCTCCATCACCCTGTATGACGCCGAGGGCAATGAGACTGTGAGCAGCGGAGACTGCATAGGTCTCACACTTGGCCGTGATCCGGAATCGACAACTTATGATTTCCGCAGGCTTCTGAATGGTATTCCTTCTGTGGTACACAGTCGGGAGCTTGATGAGGTGACAGGAAAGAATGAGATCCGGCTGGGTCTGCGGATCAAGGACACGAAGGATCCTTCCCGCTATGGCGCCATGATCATATCGGTGGATCCGGCCCTTTGGGACATCGATCTTTCCGAACTGACCCAGACAGTTCTCCAGAATATGGCCGGGGAGAACATGATTCTATTTGTCGCTGATCCTAAGACAGGAGAGATCCTGTCATCCAGCAAGGAAAGTCTCGTCGGCCTGGATATCTCTGCTTTCGGTTTAAACGAGACCAACCTCAAAGGATCTCTGATCAAGACAACGAACACAGATGACGGGTCATGGTTTGTCACCTCTGCCGAGTTTAAGCTGGATTCCGGCAAGTCGGAGGATGAAAAGAAGGCATCTAAGAAGATCATCGCCTACTATGCCAGTCCCAGTGTGTCATCACTGGCCGGCATGCTCAGCTCGGCAGTGCTCGGATGCCTCATGTTTCTCCTGATCTATGCTGTCGAGTTCTGGCTGGTGCTGCACGACTATACGGATGAGTATTATGAGCAGAACCTCAGGAAAGACTGTTCCCCGGAAAAAACCGGGGGAGGCTGGTCCGGAATCCGGAACTACCTCACCTCAATCAGGCCGGAAAAAACCGGGCTGATCACCATGGAGTTCGTCATCGGCCTGTATCTGATCCAGCAGATTCCGGTAGCCAGTTTTAAAGATACCGTCTCCAGGAACTCCGTTTATTATTATCTCACCTCGGGGAGATGGGAGAAAGGGCTGAACCTCTTTGCCCTGTCCGGCATCCTGCATCTTTTGGGACAGATCCTTTTTGTCGTTATCCTTATACGGCTGATACTGGCCATCTGCGCCAGCTTCACCGGATCAAAAGGCAAGACCATCTGCCGGCTGATCAGGAGCCTGACCATGTATCTGGCTCTCTTCAGCTTTCTGATCATTGCCTGTACCTATATCGGGATACCCATGGCTGCGATCCTGACTGCCCTTGGCACACTGGGCATAGCGGTTTCCCTGGGTGCCCAGCACTTTGTGTCGGATATCATCGCCGGCCTGACCTTTGTATTTGAAGGTACACTCCATGTCGGTGATATAGTAGATATAGGGGCTTCTAAAGAATACCATGGTGAGGTGAAGGAGATTGGCCTGCGCTTTATCAGGATTCAGACTGCTGAGGACAGTATCGTAACACTCAGCAACAGGGATATCAAAATGGTCAATAATATGACCGGAAAGCAGAAATAAAGTATGTTCGAAACGGCAGGCTGCCATGTGAATGATACATGGCAGCCTGCTGTTTTTTGAGGTTCAAGCGGGAATCCTCGATGATGTCATAGTGTCAAAAAAATACAAAGCGAAAAAGGAAAGGTTCATTTCCCGGGTAAGAAAAACAGCCACACCAGCATCAGGTCTGTCAAGCTTGGGAAAACTGACTACACTCTGAATAAGGGGAATACTGTCACGATTAA
>CADBNQ010000285.1 GCA_902796045.1 uncultured Lachnospiraceae bacterium
CTGAGGGAAACAGCCGGACAGGAGAAGACATTTGTTCAATAAGATCAAGGCCTTCAGGGAAAGAACGAGGGAGGCATACAATAAAGAATACATGGACCGGCCTGAGGGCTGGAAGCAGAAAGTGATGGACCTTCACGACCGGTCCGTCTTTCTCTTTTATTATGAGGACTGTGAAGCAGAGAAAGAAGATGGCAGCAGACTTATGATCCGGGGTGAGCTTGCAAAAGCACCGGAAAAGGGCCCGGGGGAAGGCCCCCTGCCTCTCTGCCTTTATGACGGGCAGGCCCGTCTGATCGGGGAGGGTCTTATGCTGAGTGATCCTTATGAGAAGGAAGAAAAAAGGAGAGCTTTCCTGCGGCTCAGGAAACAGGGCTTTCTGCTGGAGATCACCCGGCTTCGCGGCCGGGATTTTTCTGCCATGAGCAGGAAAGAGAAAGACAAAAGACTGATGGATTTCTTTCGGGAGATCTCTCTGATCTCAGATATCCGTCTATAAATAAAATGGCAGCACTTGCCAATTTTCGAAATTTAGCATACAATGATATGCAGAATCTTGAAAAAAAGAGTATTTGAAGAGTATTAAAGGAGGCTTAACATGAAAAAATATACAGAGATGACCAGAGACGAGCTGGTTCTTTTGAAGAAAGATCTTGAGAAAGCATACCAGGAGCAGAAGGATCAGGGACTGAAGCTGGATATCTCCCGTGGAAAGCCTTCCAGTGCCCAGCTTGATCTTGCCATGCCCATGCTTGATATCCTGACCAGCGGGTCTGATCTGCACGCTGAGGATGGCACCGATATCCGCAATTACGGTATACTGGCAGGTATTCCTGAGGCCAGAAAGCTGATGGGAGACCTCATGGGCGCCGACCCCTCTCAGACGATAGTCTTTGGCAATTCCAGCCTGAATGTCATGTATGATACCATTGCCCGGGCAGTCCTGTTCGGCATCATGGGGAGCAGGCCCTGGAAAGACCTTCCCAGGGTGAAGTTTCTGTGCCCGGTGCCAGGATACGACAGGCATTTTGCCGTGACGGAGCAGTTCGGCTTCGAGCTGATCTCAATCCCGACGGATGATAACGGGCCTGACATGGACCTGGTGGAGGAGTATGCCTGCAAGGATCCGGAAGTGAAAGGGATCTGGTGTGTTCCGGTGTATTCCAATCCGGGCGGCGCCGTCTACTCTAAGGAGACGGTAGAACGTCTGGCCGGCATGAAGACGGCAGCAGAAGATTTCCGGATCTTCTGGGACAATGCCTATGCCATCCATCATCTGGACTATGATCACCAAAGACAGGTGCCCAACATCCTGGAGGAATGCGAGAAGGCCGGTCATCCCGACATGGTCTACCAGTTCTGCTCCACCAGCAAGATTACCTTTGCCGGGGCAGGCATCGCGGCTATGTCAGCCTCCAGAGCCAATATAGAAGATATCCTTTCCAGAATGACGATCCAGACCATCGGGGCAGATAAGATCAACCAGCTGCGCCATGTGCGTTTCTTTAAGAATCTGGACGGGATGAAAGAACACATGAAGAAGCATGCGGCGATCCTGAAACCGAAGTTTGATGTCGTCCTCCAAAAGCTGGATACAGAGCTTGGAGGAAGGGGGATTGCCAGCTGGAATCATCCCATGGGGGGATATTTTGTCTCTTTCAACGGGATGGAAGGAACCGCAAAGCGGATCGTAGGACTCTGCAGAGAAGCCGGCCTGGTTCTGACCGGGGCAGGTGCGGCATACCCCTACGGGAAAGATCCTGCAGACTCCAATATCCGTATCGCGCCAAGCCTCCCGCCCGCAGAAGAAGTAGCACTGGCCATGGATCTGTTTACCATCTGCGCCAGGCTGGCAGCTGTAGAGAAGCTTCTTGATCAGGAATAACTGGAACTGACAAGATTCTTTTAAATCAGAAAGTATATGTTGCTATAGAGGAGAAAACAGATAATGGAAGGGATTACTATTAAAGATATCGTCGCCATCACAGGAGGGACCCTCCTGTGCGGTGACGAGAATAAAGAGATTAAAGAGTTTGCGATTGACTCCCGGCAGGGAAACCAGGACAGCATATTTGTTCCCATCATCGGTGAGAGAGTGGACGGGCACTCCTTTATAGAGGGCGCGCTCTCCATAAACGGAGCAACCTTTACCCAGGAGCATGATGCTCCTCTGGCCGGCTGCGAGGACAAACCATGGGTGCGGGTTCCGGATACGGTCCGGGCCATGCAGCAGGTGGGAACTTACTATAGAAACAAGATGGATATGCCGGTAGTGACAGTGACCGGCAGCGTGGGAAAGACAACCACCAGAGAGATGATCGCCACAGCCCTGTCAGCCCAGAAGAGAGTGTTTCAGACATTGGGCAACCAGAACAGCCAGATAGGCGTTCCCCTCACCCTCTCTCACATGAGCCCGCAGGACCAGGTCGCAGTGCTGGAGATCGGTATGAGCGAGAGAGGACAGATTGAGTCCCTCACCCGGATGATCCGCCCTGATATTGCCGTGGTGACTGTGATCGGAGTCAGCCATATCGCCCAGCTGGGTTCGCAGGAGAATATATGCCGGGAGAAGATGGATATCATCAAGGGACTTCCGGAAGATGGCATGGTATTTCTGAACGGGGATGACCCCTATCTGGCCGCCTATAAAGACAGGCTTGATAAGCGGGTCTTCTTTTACGGCATGAATCCGGACTGCCATTACCGGGCGGAAGATATCCACACCAGC
>CADBNQ010000286.1 GCA_902796045.1 uncultured Lachnospiraceae bacterium
AGCCACATCGCAACTTAATCTGAGATTTTTTTATCTTGCCGCACTGCGGGGACTGCCCAGGCAGTCTTAAGATGCAGCCGGCGGCAGCTTATTACAGGAGGATACAGCTCATGAAAAGCTTTATGGCCAGCCCGTCTACCATTACAAGAGACTGGTATGTTGTAGATGCAGAAGGAAAGACTTTAGGACGTATGGCATCAGAGATCGCCAAGGTTTTAAGAGGAAAGAACAAAGCCATCTTCACACCCCATATGGATTGCGGAGATTATGTGATCGTTGTGAACGCTGAGAAGATCAAAGTTACAGGCAAGAAGCTTGACCAGAAGATTTATTATCATCACAGCGAGTACATCGGAGGTATGAAAGAGACCACATTAAAAGAGAAACTTGCCAAAAAGCCTGAACAGGTTATTGAACTTGCCGTAAAGGGTATGCTTCCGAAAGGACCTCTGGGACGACAGATGTACAAGAAGCTTTTTGTATACGCCGGACCTGATCACAAGCACGCTGCACAGCAGCCGAAACCATTAGAATTCTAAGAATCGATAAGGAGGACAAAGTAAGTGGCTACTACAAGATATTACGGAACCGGCAGGAGAAAAAGCAGTGTTGCAAGAGTATACCTTGTACCGGGAACAGGTAAGGTTACCATCAATAAGAAAGACATGGATGATTACTTCGGCTATGACACATTAAAAGTGATTGCTCGTCAGCCTCTGGAGTTAACATCCACAGGAGATAAATTTGACGTACTTGTCAATGTCAAGGGCGGCGGCTATACCGGACAGGCCGGTGCCATCCGTCATGGTATTGCAAGAGCTCTCTGTGAAGCAGATGCAGATCTTCGCCCTGCTCTTAAGAAGGCAGGATTCCTCACACGTGATCCGCGTATGAAGGAAAGAAAGAAACCTGGTCTGAAGAAGGCACGTAGAGCTCCACAGTTCTCCAAGCGTTAACCGTAACATATTTAGCGTAAAGGCAAGGGTGTCTTTGAGTGGTTTAACTCGAAGACATCCTTATATTTTTATTCGAGAGGAGGAGGCAGCATGAGTAATTGTGTGATCGTGGGAATCAACTGGGGTGATGAGGGAAAAGGCCGGATGGTCGACCTGCTCACCGAACGATTTGATGTGGTGGTACGTTATCAGGGTGGAGGAAACGCCGGACACACCATCATCAACGAGAAGGGGAAATTTGCCCTGCATCTGCTTCCCTCAGGGATATTCAGAAAAGGCGTTGTCAATGTCCTTGGAAATGGCATGGCCCTGGATCCGGAAAATCTCTGGAAGGAGATCATGGAAGTGCGGGCAAATCACATCGATATAACACCGGACAATCTGCTGATCAGTGAACGGGCTTCCCTGCTGATGCCCTGGCACAGGGAACTGGACCAGCTGGAAGAACTGCGTCTGGCAGATAAACAGTATGGCTCTACAAAGCAGGGCATTGCGCCTTTTTATTCGGACAAGTACCAGAAGAAAACAATTCTTGCGGGGGAGCTGCGGGATATGGATGCTTTGAGAATCCATCTGCGTGACCTTCTGGAATGGAAAAACCTGACCCTGACCAGGGTCTATGGCGCGGCACCTGCCACGATGGAACAGCTGGATGATTGGCTTCATAACTACTGTGAGCCAATCCTTCCCTTTGTCTGTGATACCGGAGCCTATCTGAAGAAAACACAGACAGAAGGCAGGAGTATTCTGTTTGAAGCCCAGCTTGGCGCACTTCGGGATCTGGATTATGGTATCGTTCCCTACACTACCTCCTCCAATACACTGGCATCTTATGCCCCCATCGGGTCCGGAATGCCTTCTGTACGGATCGATGAGGTGATCGGTGTGGTCAAGGCCTATTCCACCTGCGTGGGCGACGGTCCCTTTGTGGGTGAGATGTTCGGCCCTGAAGCTGACAGACTTCGTGAAGCCGGCGCTGAGTACGGTGCGAAAACAGGCCGGGCACGCAGGGTCGCTCCTCTTGATCTGGTGGCTACAAGATACGGCGTGGAACTGCAGGGGGCAACACAGATTGCCCTGACAAAGCTGGATGTGCTGAGCTATATGGACCGCATACCGGTCTGCACCCGCTACCGCCTGAACGGGAAAGAGACTGACCGGTTCCCCTTCCCTGCAGATATAGATAAAGCTGAACCGGTCATCGAATATATGGAGGGCTGGCACTGTGATATCTCCGGTATCAGACGATGGGAAGAACTTCCGGAAGCAGCCAGAAAATATGTCCTGATGCTTGAAAGCGCGGTCAGCTGCCCTGTGACCTTTGTGTCCGTAGGGCCGGAAAGGGACAGCATTATCCTGCGATAAGACAGAGCGGGCCGGTGCCCGGAGGAGATGAAAAACATGCCTGTAACAGTAAAACAGATGGAGACAGATGTGGATAAAAGAAAGTACACCTATGACAACCTGAAGTTTCTTTTGATCGTCCTTGTTGTACTGGGTCACTGTATCGGTATTTCTTCTTATACCAAAACTGTGGAATCCTTTAAAAGTGCCTTTTGCTTTATATACTTTTTGCATATGCCCGGTTTTATTTTTACAGCAGGACTTTTCTGTAAAAATACTGTCCGCAGCAGAAAGAGAACCCAGGAGAAGGTCCTCTATTATCTGGCACTGTATGTGCTTCTTCAGGCCTATATTACCCTTGTCAGGTATTATTTTTTCCGCAGCCTGTCCTTCTCCCTTTTTAAGGTAGACGGACTTCCCTGGTTCATGCTGGTTATGGCCTTTTTCTATGGTCTGACCTATATCCTTCGCAGGTTTGACAAGAGGTTTATCCTTTTTCTTGCCATCCTGACAGCCTGCCTGGCGGGATATGATGACGGGATCGGCAGTTTTCTGGCCGTTTCAAGAACGATTGTGTATTATCCCCTGTTTTTCCTCGGCTATATGCTCGATCCTGAATGGCTGCTGGCGAAGACCAGGCATATCGCATGTCGGGTGACAGGACTGCTTTCCCTCGCCTTTTTCGCCTGGCTCTGCCTTTTCCGCCTGGAACTGGTGTGGATGGTTAAGCCCCTGTTTTCAGGGAAAAACCCCTTCAGTGCCCTGCCTTTTCCGGTGTGGGGGTCTGTGTGGCGGCTGATCTACTACGTTGTCATCTTTTACTATCTGTTATGTCTTCTGGCTGTCTCACCGGAGAAGAAAAACAT
>CADBNQ010000287.1 GCA_902796045.1 uncultured Lachnospiraceae bacterium
AATGGGTTTCTCAGGTTTTTGCAGGGTATCGGCCTGCTTGTTTTTATGATCCTTCTTTCTTTAGCCCTTACTTTTGCGCATTCTCTCTGGAGAGAATACTCAGAAAAAGAGAGCCGGGAAGGAAAGGAGGTCACTGTGGAGATCCCCAAAGGAAGCAGTGTCAAGAAGATGGCTGTGATCCTCCAGAAGGCTGGTGTGATCCGTTACAGGACCCCCTTTATTGTACGAGTTTATGTGAAAGGCTATGATGGGAAGCTGCGCTATGGGACATTCGAACTCAATGATGGCATGACGATCTCGGAAGTCATCCGGATCATGACCACAGGAGGTGCGCAGAAAAAAGAGAATTCCTTTATTGTTCCGGAAGGCTACAGCGTGGAGATGATCGCGGATAAACTGGAGAAAGAGCATGTCATGACCGCCCAGGAGTTCCTGACGGCGGTGGATAAGGCAGCGGCAGGCTTTGAATATGCCGGAGAGCTGCCGGATAAGAAAGAAGTCTCTTACCAGCTTCAGGGCTATCTCTATCCCAGCACCTATCCGATTACGGACCAGATGACAGGAGATGAGCTGGTAGAGAAAATGCTGGAGACATTTGTCAATGAGTTTGGAACTGACAGACTGGACCAGGCAAAGGCTTTCGGTATGTCTCTCAATGAAGTGCTGACCCGGGCATCCATGGTGCAAAAGGAGACCCATAAAGAGGAAGACTATCCGGTCATCGCCGGTGTGATCAATAACAGGCTTGAGAAGAATATGAAGCTGCAGTTTGATTCCACGGTTGTATATGCCCTCAGCAAAGGGATGTACGGGGTATCCCGGGTGACCTATGACGACCTGAAATACGATTCACCTTACAATACCTACCAGGTACAGGGGCTTCCCCCCGGACCAATCTGTAATCCGGATATCAAAGCCATAGATGGCGTGTTGAATCCACAGAAGAACAAGTATCTGTATTTCCAGGAAGATAAGAGTAAAAATGACGGGTCCAACCTGTTCTTTGAGACCTATGAAGAGCATTCGGCAGCTGCGGCCGGTACGGAGGATGCTCCGGAAAGCGCGACTACAGAAGCACAGAAGAAGAAATAGCAGATCGGGCGTTCGTCCCGGCCGGATGGACAGGGAGAATATATATGCTGAAACTGGTTATATTTGATATGGATGGCCTGATGTTTGATACAGAGGCTGTGATGTTCCGGGCTTTCATGGAAGTCACGGGCGAGATGGGCTTCAAAGCTACCCGGGAGCAGTACGTCAGTCTGATCGGTTTAGGTCCTGAAGAGGACTTTATCAAGTACAAAGAGTGGTTCGGACCTGAGGTTGACAGCAGAGCTTTGTACAGGCTGGGCGGAGAACGTAAGCTGGAGATACTGGACAGGGAAGGTATTCCTGTCAAGAAGGGGCTGTATGAGCTCCTTACTGAGCTGGACCGGCTGGGGATCATGAAAGCCGTGGCCAGCAGTTCAGGGAAAAAAGTAGTTATAGATAATCTGGAACGTGCCGGTATTGCCGACCGGTTCGATTACCTTTTGTCTGCGGAGGAGATAGAGCGGGGAAAGCCTTTCCCGGATATCTTTTTAAATGTCTGCAGAAAGCTTGACGTAAAGCCCTGTGAGGCACTGGTTCTGGAAGATTCTCTTTTTGGTGTGCAGGCCTCCCTGAACGGGGGCATCCCTGTGATTCAGATCCCGGATATGCTGGAACTGCCTGAGTATGAGAGAGGACAATGCCTTGCGGTTAAAGATTCTCTGGATGAGGTGATTCCGCTGGTCCGGGAAATGGGCCGGGATCCCCTGGATAGTTAAAGGTTTTTGATTGGTATGGAGTTATTATTAAAGCGCATTGAGGAGCATCTGAACAAGGACCTTCTGGTCATAGCCATCAGCAACCCGAGGCGGGCGGAGGAGATACGACGTTATGTCGTAAAGCCTGTGATGCTTCGAGATCAGCTCTTCTTTCAGATCAGCGCATATACTAAAACCCAGGTTTTTCATGAGAACCTTTCCAAAGAGGAAGTACAGGGGCGGCTGGCGGAGATCATCCCCTTGTACAGACAGGTGCAGATGCAGGCAGCGGACATGAATGTCACAGCCCTGATCAGCAAGAAAGGAAAAGCGGCAGTGCGCATCCAGCCCGGCAAAGGCAGATCTGCAGCCGCTGATGAGGACAGGTTTCTGCATAACAGAAAGAAGAAATATATTCTCGAGGAAGGACGGCCGGTCCCCTTTCTTAAGGATCTTGGGGTAATGACCGGGGATGGCCGGATCGTGAGGAACAAGTATGATAAGTTCAGGCAGATCAATCGTTTTCTGGAGTTTATTGATGACGTGTCTGTCCATCTGCCCCGGGACAGAGAGATACAGATCCTGGATTTCGGCTGCGGCAAGTCTTATCTGACTTTTGCAGTTTATTATTATCTGCGGGAGTTAAAGAATCTCCCGGTACATATCATTGGCCTTGATCTGAAGAAAGATGTGATCAGAAAGTGCAGGAGTCTGGCGGAGAAATATGGCTATCAGAGACTGGATTTTTATGAAGGTGCCATCGAGGATTACCAGGGAGTCAGTCAGATCGATATGGTAATCACTCTGCATGCCTGTGATACAGCCACAGATTATGCCCTGTACAAGGCTGTCCTGTGGAAGGCCTCGGTTATATTGTCTGTGCCATGCTGCCAGCATGAACTGAACAGCCAGATTTCGGCCCGAGACTTTTCTGTGATCTGTGATCATGGCATCCTGAAGGAAAGGTTCGCTGCCCTTGCCACAGATGGCATCAGGACTTCCCTGCTTGAAGCGATGGGATACGAAGCCAGGGTCATGGAGTTTATCGATATGGAGCACACTCCTAAGAATCTCCTGATCAGAGCTGTCAGAACCGGTAAGCCTTCAAAGAAGAAGTGGGAGGAGACAGAGGCTTTCTGCGACCGGTTTCATTTTGACCCCACTTTGAAACGACTACTGGAAAGGAATGACTCTGGATGAAGGAAAAGATACAGAGTGTTATTATACATGTTGTTGTGGGAATCCTGCTTTTTTTTGCAGCCTTCCTGTTTTTTAATTATCACAGCACCTCTGAGAAGGGAAGTTCACTTGCCGAGCTCGCAGGTTCAACATATCCCCTGATGGAGATTGTCACCAAAGAGGGGGACTATAATCTGATGAAAGCCTACAGGGGAGAGGTCGATCTTTCTCTTGTGAGAAATCAGATTTCGGTCCTGGAGGATTCCAATATCCTTGATCTGAGGCTTTACTGCTATGATTATGATATTACTGCCATCCAATATACCCTCTTTAAGGATGATCCGGGAGAGCCTCTGGAGGAAGGAACCCTCAATCAGCTGAAGTCTGCTTCCGGAGGCAAGATTAAAAGCGGAAGCATCCACTTTACCAGTGACTTAAAGGAGGGGGAGAACTATTTCCTCCGCATGGCAGTGCGGCTGGACAACAGTACTCGTGCCTGGTTTTATACAAAACTGCAGTCCGGTTTTCCTCACTACAGGGAATATCTGACCTTTGCGCGCGATTTTCACAATACCCTGATGGATAAAGAAGGGGCCCATGAGAAGATCGGCATATACCTTGAAACAGATGGTTCGGACACATCGAATTCTTTGCAGCATGTGGATATCCATTCGAATTACAATTCCGTGATTTATGGTAATATGACTGTCAAGGAGGAGCAGAAGCCCAGGATCAAGATCCGGGAGATCAACAGCACCTATGCGGTACTGGAACTTAGTTCGGTCCTGTCTGCTGAGATCCGCAGCGGAGTGGTTCAGTTCTATGATGTGAAGGAGATCTTCAAGATCAGGTATAACCCGGAAAGAATGTTTCTCCTTGATTATCAGAGATATATGAATGCCAGATATAATCCGGGTTTTATCGACTCTTCAAAGAACTATATCGGGCTGGGCATCCAGGATGCAGACCAGGTAGATTTTCTGTCGTCTGATGACGGCTATAAAGTCGCTTTTGCAGTCGGGGGCCAGCTCTGGTATTATGAATATAAGACATCCAATGTGACCAGGGTATACAGCTTTACATCGGAAAATGTAGCAGACATCAGAAATGACCAGGACGAACACGGGATCAGGATCCTTGATATGGACAAGGATGGAAATATCACTTATCTCGTGTACGGTTATATGAGCAGAGGGTCCCACGAAGGGGCCAACGGCATACAGATCCTCCGTTTTGACGAGGACGGTAATTACAATGAAGAGCTGGCCTTTCTTTCCACCTCCGTCCCCTACAGCAGACTTGAGGAGGATCTGAGCAGGCTGGCCTACCTGAATGACGATCAGCTGTTTTACTGTCTGATAGACGGGGATTTTCATGAGATTGATTTTGCCAACCGGAAAGATACTATTCTCCGGTCCGGCCTTGTGAATGAAAGCCTGACTGCTTCCGGGAGCGGCAATGTCATTGCGATAGAGAAAGAGACAGATGTGACCCTGAACAGGGAGATCGTGCTCACGTCGCTCGACAGCGGCATAAGCAGGACCTTCAGCTGTGGTGAGGATGAGAGGATCCGCTCTGTCGGCTTCCTGAATAACGACTTTATCTATGCCGTGGGAAAGGCAGAGGATATCTCTTCAGATGAGAGCGGTGCAGTGACATTTCCTGCACAGACCCTCTATATTACGAATCTGAACGGCGATGAGATCAGGCAGTATTCAAAAAAAGGCCGCTATGTGACAGATACAAAGGTTTCCGGAAGCGTGCTGGAGATGAGCTTTGTCAGAAAGAAGGGGAACAGCTTCGAGAAAACAGACGACAAAGATTACATCCGCTATAAAGAAGAGAAGAGCAACACGGTTTCCATAGCCTCCCGGCAGTCAGAAACTTTTGGTGAGCAGCTGTATTTCTCCTTCCCTGATTATGTCTATATCCAGATTGCCCCGGATCTGCTCCTGACAAAGTTTAAAACCAATGAAAATAACCTTACCATGGAACTGAAGCGGAAGGAAGAAGAGGACGAACAATACTATGTCTATGCAGACGGGGAGAATAAGCTGACCTCCTCCAATCTGCCGGATGCTGTCAAGAAGGCCTCCGAACTGAGGGGCAACGTCATTGACAGTAATGAGCGTATGATCTGGCAATGTGCTTTTGATGAGTACGATATTGTGCCCGGGATGGATCAGGTGATCAAGGTGAGTTCTGACCGCCTGTCACTGGCCGGCTGTCTGTCAATGGTTGCCAGCCTGAACGGCAAAAAGATCAGCCCGGATGAGATTGACAGAAAACCGGGGCTGCCGGCAGCCCTCCTTGAAATGTGTACCGGTGTCAAGACACTGACCCTTACAGGCTGTGCCCTGGATGATGTCCTGTATTATGTAAACCAGGGAAGTCCGGTTCTGGCCAGGTACAGTGACACCCGCTATGTTCTTGTGATGAGCTATAATTCCACAAAGATTCGTTATCTGGACCCGGTTACCGGCAAATCAACCGTAGAGGACAGGGCACAGATCACAGAATCTTTTAAGAAACAGGGTAATATATTCTACAGCTATCTGACTGATTAACGCGCAGTCGTACCTGATTGGAGGTTTCCATGACACAGAAAGAGAATCCGGATGCAAAGAAGCGCCGGAGCAACAACAAAAAAAGAGACAGCCTTCTAATGAAAGTCTTCAAGATATGGCTGGGATGCATCATGGTCGCACTGATCCTTGTCGCTTCCCTGGCTGTTGTGAGGGTTGTCATTCCTGTTGTGACCATGTATGCAGAGGCCAGGAAGATGGTAAAAAACAGTGATGAGGCGACCTTCCGGTCTGAACAGACCTCTATTGTCTATGATGTTCAGGGCAGTGAGATCAAGAAGCTGAAGGGGGAGAAGGATGTCTATTACCTGGACTATGATGAGATCCCGGATGCTGCCAAGCTGGCGATCATTTCTGTGGAGGATAAAAATTTTACATCCCACAGAGGTGTGGACCTGGAGGGGATTGCCCGGGCCGTCATTGCCCTGATCATGAATAAGGGAAAAGCGACGATCGGCGGGAGTACCATCACCCAGCAGCTGGCAAGGAATATCTTCCTCAATTATGAGAAGACTTACAGCAGGAAGATCGAGGAGATCTTTATTGCTATTGCAATGGAACAGAAGTATTCTAAGAAGCAGATTCTTGAATACTACCTGAACAATGTCTATTTTGCCAACGGTTATTATGGAATACAGGCAGCTTCCCAGGCTTATTTCAGGAAAAATGCCAAAGATCTGACCATTGCCCAGATCGCTTTCTTATGTGCCATTCCCAACAGCCCGACCAGGTACGATCCCTATGAGCATAAGGATTCAACTATGTCAAGGCAGGAGCGTATTCTGAAAAATATGCTCAAAGATGGATATATCACCAAAGACCAGTTCGAAGCGTCTATGGAGGAAGAAATCAAGATTTTTCCGAAGAAGAGGACGGAGTCTAATGACTATGCGGAAACATATATCATGAAATGTGCTGCAGAGAGTCTCATGAAGATACAGGGATTTGAGTTTAAGAGTCATTTCTCGACAAAATCAGAGAAAAAAGCATATGATGAGGAGTATGATGAGTTATACAGTACCTGCAGACAAAGTCTTTATACCGGCGGCTACAGAATCTATACCTCTATTGATATGGTGAAGCAGGATCAGCTGCAGGCTTCTGTATCTACAGAGCTTTCCATGTTTGCTGACAAGACTGATGACGGTATCTATAAGGTTCAGGGGGCAGCAGTGTGCATAGACAATGCAACCGGCCGGGTGGCTGCCATTGTCGGAGGCCGGGAAGAGGACCAGGAAGGATTCGGGTTAAATCGTGCCTACCAGAGCTTCCGCCAGCCCGGAAGCGCCATTAAACCTGTGCTGGTCTTTGCGCCTGCCCTGGAGAGGGG
>CADBNQ010000288.1 GCA_902796045.1 uncultured Lachnospiraceae bacterium
GAGAGAATCAGGTGCTCTGAAGACTGGTTGACATCCAGGCTGCGTGAATCAGATCTGTGGTACTGGTAAATAGCAATATTCATAATGTCTCTCCTTATCTCCTCTTTCCTGCATGAGGTATATCTGTATATTTGGCAATGTCCCTGTTCAGGGTTACAAGATCATCGATACACAGGTCGTGAACATCGTCATGCCCTGTGATCCTGGCAAACATCCTGAGTTCTTCCGTGGATACGTTCAGGAAATTCCCCACCCGCTTTGCGCTGGCATCTACATGGAGCCTTTTGCGCAGTTCAGGATCCTGTGTGGCAATACCCACCGGGCAGTTTCCGCTTCCGCAGATACGGTACTGCTGGCAGGCAGCTGCGATCATGGCCGCACTGGCAATGGCAACAGCGTCAGCACCCATGGCCAGGGCTTTGGCAAAATCTGAAGAAACCCTCAATCCACCGGTGATCACGAGGGAGATGTCAGAATCGATGGAGTCCAGATATCTTCTGGCACGGCTCAGAGCAAATACGGTCGGAACCGTAGTAGACTCGCGCAGCAGAAGGGGGCTGGATCCTGTGGCTCCCCCACGTCCATCTATAGTGATAAAATCAGGTTCTGCATATACAACATGTTCCAGGTCATCCTCAATGCGGCCTGCTGCGATCTTTATGCCGACAGGACGTCCCTTTGACCGGGTTCTCAGCATATGGACCATATCTTTAAGGTCTTCTTTTGAGTTGATCTCCGGGAATTTGCTGGGGCTCTGGATATCCTGGCCCATCTCCTTGCCGCGGATAGCTGCGATCTCTTTGGTCACCTTCTCACCGGGCAGATGACCTCCCATGCCCGGCTTTGTGCCCTGACCGATCTTGATCTCTATGGCATCAGCACCCTGAAGGTTTTCATCTGTTACACTATATTTATTGGGGATGTACTCGAATATATACTTGTAGGCTGCCGCCCTCTCTTCCGGCAGGATACCGCCCTCGCCGCTGCAGATCGCTGTGTGTGCCATGGCCGATCCCATGGCCAGGGCCTCCTTGATCTCCTTAGATAAAGCTCCGAAAGACATATGGGAGATGTACACCGGACTCTGCAGGACCATGGGTTTTCTGGCATGTTTTCCAATCACAGTGACCGTATTCACCTCGTCACCATCATTCAGTGGAGGCGGGTTTAACTGGGCACCGAGGAAAAAGATATCATCCCATCCGGGCATCGGCATCTGTGTCCCCATAGCAGCATGGATAGAATGACCTGTCACAGCAATCTCGTGAATCTCGCTCATATACCTGCAGGAGGGATCCTCTCTGGCATAGGCCGGATCATAGGCAAGATCCCCATCGAATGCTTTCTTTGGCGGTTCCGCTTTTTTGGGCTCATCGCCGGAAACCAGTGCAAACTTGGATATGGGCTGCTTACAGACAGGACATCCGTCAATTTCACTCAGAGGTTTTCCCTCTTTCTCTTCATCATAAAGATATCCGCAGATCGTACATTTGTATACTGCCATCGTCTCCTCCTTTTCTCAGTCTGCTTTCTATTATAGTTCCAGAGGGTGCAGAAAAGCGTCATGCAGCCCCCTGATAAAACTCTCTGTTGCTGCCCTGCAGGCAGACTCCGTCCCGTATATAATACCTCCGCTGGAATTCACCTTTGCCGGTGGATACCAGTACTTTGCCAGTGTGACGTCACCTGATTTGAGCGCCAGATCCAATGCATAATTTGCCTCAATGGGAGGGCCCAGCAGGTAGGCATAGGCACTGTCCGGCGGGATACCAAGCATGTCCCCGTAATAGGTCCCTACTCTCGGAATACACTGGGCATAAAAACCAAAAGCCGGAATCCCGTCAAAATTGGCAAGGGCACTCTGGTTCTCAACAAAATCCTTTGCGTATCGAAGACCGCTTCGCACATCCTCGATCCTGGGACCTGACATCAATACAAAGACACAGCCTCCCAGTCTGGACCAGCCCCCCTTCATCCCTGCATAGGTAGCAGATGCGTGCTGCACAGTGATGTTTGCCTTCTTGGTGGCGTCATCTGCCGCAACAAAGGCGGCATCATCATTGTCACAGGAAAAAATGGCGGCATTCCTGTGGTCCTCCGGGAGATGATACAAGGCTGCAAACTCCGGCCTGATATCCGATATTATTTTCTGAGCCAGAACATGAACCGGCTTTTTTACAAGCTTCATGACATCCTCTCCATCATCATCTCAGTTTCTGACAAGATCCACAGGGTGCATAAAACAGTATTCTGCTTCTCTGAGGAAGGTATCCCTGGCAGCTTTGCAGGCGGCATAAGTCCCGTATACAACAGCACCGCCGGTGTTTGTCCTGGTAGGAGGGATAATCATCTCTGCAATCTTTACATCACCGGCCTTCAGGGCTTTGTCCAGAGCATACATACTCTCCACCGGGGAAGAAATCAGCTGGGCTATGGCCGCCCCTTCAGGAATCCTGTATTTTTCATGGTAATAATGCCCGATCCGTGGAATCAGCCGAACAAAACAGAGCATGGATTCCTCTTCGTCAAAAGCATACAGATCTGTCTCATCTTCAATAAAAGACCGGGCAGCCGTAAGTCCTTTCCTGACGTCTTCTACATTCTTCCCGGAGAGCATCCCTACCACCTGTCCGCGAACCATAGCCCAGAGATTACCCTTCCCGGTATAGGCAGGAAGAGAATAAACGGCGTTTACCTTTGCTTTCTTGGTGGCATCGTCCAGAGCCAGATACATGATGTTCTCCACATCACAGGCAATCAGGCCCAGGCACCGGTCTCCTTCCGGGATCTTCAGGACATCTTTATGAAATTTTGTCATATTGGGAATCAGCTTCATCCTGGTAACATGAGCCTGAATCTTTTTTCTCATCTTCCTTTATCCTGAAAATCATTCAATCAAAGCTTTGCTTTGCACGCTTAGGC
>CADBNQ010000289.1 GCA_902796045.1 uncultured Lachnospiraceae bacterium
ATATGCCACCTGAGAATGACCTGGGGAGATGTAACATCGTGATCATCGGCGCCATCACCGATGATCGGGATTCTTTCATTCCACGATTCCTTCATTACTGAACTTAGCCAGCATTCATAATCCATTGCAATCCATATCTACTATAGCCACAGCGTCCTCGGCATGGGTCGAACGTGCATCAGATGGTTCGTAGCCAACCAGTCTATACATTAGCCTGCGGTTCTTCATACCTCCGCTACTACCGAGCCAGCTTACTGTCCGGATCACCCCAAAGGGATTTGAACCCGTATCTCCACCTTGAGAGGTTGCGGTGTGCCAGTGGCACACCCTGCACAAGCAGGAGCAACGGTCGAGCCGGGAGGCGAGACCGAACCTTCGGTGATTCTCTTGTAACAGATCTACAGTCCGCCCTCCTCGCCTTACATAAGACCAAATCGTACTTGCAGCCTTAGGAGTTGTCCGGGTACCACTCGGCAATCTTCTCATCCGGTATCTCAAAATGCTGGTAATCCTTCCTGTCAGTCCAGTCTCCTCCCCAGTCAAAGCCGTGCTCAGTAAAAAGCTTATAACAGAGGTCATCATGGTCGATCTTATAATCAAAGTCAGCCTCACGGTCCAGATAAGGCTCTCCCGTGGCTGGCTCTATGATCCTCTCCCCGTCAACGACCTTGGTATAAGGATTGTAGAGGGTGTTGATATCCACTGCCAGGCCCAGTCCGTGTTTGGAGACCTTTGTCCTGTGAGAGATAAAACGGAAATTGAATGAGGAAGAATTATTATCTCTCATGGCGGTCTCATCATCTGCATCATACTCATCTATGAGACGGATCTTCTCGATGGGGTAATCATTCTCATAGAGCGTCTTAAGAATATCCAGTACATCCTCGGCGATATGCCTGTTCACAATCATCTCCCCCTCATGGATCTCCCCATTGATGTCCTTGTGGAGCACATGAAGATAGCGGAGGTCTTCCCTGGGCAGGGTGCAGTCATCCTTAAATGATTTCCCCTTGATCCGGTCAAAGATCTCATCAGTGATCTCACTGATATAAAATGCATCCGTCTTCTGATCGCTCATACTCTCCCCTACCTTCTCATCCCCGGCATGATCCTGAGTGGAGGCGGCCTTGCCGGAATCCCCTTTTACTATAGTACACCCTGCCATACAGACTACTGCCGCCATGGCCAGGACAGCCATTTTTACGAATAATCTTCTTCTCATGTTACACTCCTTGTCCTGACGTCATCATCATGCTCCATGTGCATTATCAGACAGGCAATCTGATAATTCAGTTTCTCCTCTGCAGTGGACAGGTCCGTTCCCAGGAGCTTCCTGATCTTGTTCATCCGGTACATCAGTGTGTTACGGTGGATAAACATGGCATCAGACATGGCCAGAAAGCTTCCCTCCAGAGTCAGATAATACTCCAGGGTCTCCAGATACTGTCCGCCATGCTTCTCATCATAGCTGATCAGGGGCTGAAGCAGGTCCCGGCTCATCTCACGCAGAAGAGCCTTGTCAGGCACCAGATAGAGAATACGATAGATGCCCATCTGGTCAAAACTGATCCGTTTCTTTCCCGTGATCAGAGCCATCTCCACAGCAGCCCTGGCCCTCCGGTAGGCGACACTCAGACTCTCCAGATCCTTCATCCGGCTGCTCACACCAATGCACAGCTTCGTCTCTGGCATCCTCAAAGCCATCCTCCGCTCAAAATCCGTGATCACCTGTTCCGTGACGTCCGGCGGCAGATCATTGCAGACCAGGACAAAACTGCCATCATAGTAAAAAAAGCTGCAGTTATGGGTGATATTCTCCAGAAACAGTTCCATCCGGTAGCCGATCCTCTTACGCTCTACCGTATCCATGGTATCAAGCCCGGGAATCGTCATCAAAAAGATCTGGAAATCCCCGTCCACATCATAGTACTGGAGAAGCTCCTGTCTGGCCGCAGCAACCTGTTCGGGCGATCCCATGGCCTTGATAAAAGCAGCGCTGATCTGCTCATCTGTCATACCCTGCAGGAAAATCCGGACACTCAGATCCTTGATCATATCAGCGATATAGATCTCCCAGGGAACGACAAGCAGAGGCAGGCCCAGTTCATTACAAAGGTCAATGAGAGGCTGGGGAATCTGGTCAATATAGAAGCCCGTATTGACGATCAGGCCTGCCGCATGATGGACACTGAGCTCATGGGCCAGAGAAAGCAGCAGGTCTTCACTGTCGAAACCAAGACCTACCGTGACGGCAAGTTCCTTCCCGACAAAATTCCTCAGGATGTTAAAATCCTCCACCATGAGCACCCAGCTTATGGAATTGGACCATCCCCTGTTCCCTGCAATCATAGACATCTTATAACGGTCTCCCGTCAGGGTCAGCATATCTTCAATCGTGAATCCCATTACACCAACCTCCCAGGCCTTTGTGCCGCCAGCACTATAAAAGGCATATAATTCTAGCTTTCAGCCTATTGAATTCCAGATTCTATATGATATTCTTGTTACGGAAAACAAAAATAACACTACATAAAAAAAGATAACAGGAGGAAGGAAAAATGTCAATCTACAGCGCTTTTATTTATGAAAAACACAACTTACCTGAGTACACACCATGCTGGATGAGCACAGAACGTTATGATTATTGTGAACAATCCACAGATAACGCTTCCTCCAACAGTTTACTGGGGAAGCTCAGCAAACTTTTCAGATTCTAAACATCAGGAAGGAAGCCGCCAGTTTTTGGTGCGTGAGCGGACTATATTGAGGAATTCTGATTTTAGTCCGCTTTCGGCATCAATACCGTTCTATTAGCCGTGCGCCGCCAGGCGCTCGGTAAAAAAGGACCGAGACAGGAGCCTAAGCTCCCATCCCGGTCCTTTTTATCAATCGTGCGGCTAACAGGGTGCGGTCGTCCAG
>CADBNQ010000290.1 GCA_902796045.1 uncultured Lachnospiraceae bacterium
GGACTGAAGGGATTCAGTTTATGAAAATACAGGACGCAGACCGCCAGGATGGCTCCCAGCTGGATAACCACCAGGAACATCTCCATAAAATCGTCTGATACATTGAGCTCGATAAACTCATTGACAAGGATCATATGCCCGGTTGAACTGATAGGAAGCCACTCTGTGATGCCCTCCACAATACCAAGGATAATGACCTTGAATAATTCCACTAAGTTCATTGTCTGTCTACCTCCTGTTGGTTCTCTGATATACTATCACATGCTTCCTTTATATACCTTGAGAGCATGACCTCCTTGTGGTACATCTCCCTGACCGCATAAAGGAAAAGATAAGTCCTGGCCCTGGTGAGGGCCACATACATAAGCCGGCGTTCCTCCTCCAGGTCTGCATCCTTTACAGCCTTTCTGTGGGGAGTAATGCCTTCATTGACATCCATGATAAAGACGACATCGTACTCCAGCCCTTTTGCGCTGTGCATGGTCGTCAGGGTCACGCCATGCCTGTCTTCCCGTGCCCCTGCCTCCACCTGTTTTCTAAGCTCCTCTCCGTAGTCATCGATATACCGGAGCCACTCTTCGGTGGAAGCCATATCCCTGGCTGTCTCCTGGATCTGATCCAGGAGCTCAAAGAGGTCTTCCGGATCCATACGCCGAAAGCCGGCGTATTCCGTCAGATAATCCTCATAGCCCACACCCTTGCGGATGTAGGTGATGGCTTCGTAAGGCTTCATCCTCCTGATCAGGGCAAGGTCAAACTCCATCTGATCAATCTTTTCGTACAGCCACCGTTTCCCCCGGCACTGCCTCTTCAGCCCGCGCAGGTCGACCGGTGACTCAGTGAGCATACTCCTTGAGATATAGCGCTTGGGACGGTTCATCACCGACAGGAAGGTTTTCCTGTCCCTGCTGCCTCCGGCCAGCTGAAGGTAGGAGATCATGTTCTGCGCGATCCAGTGTTCAAAGAGGTTGGGCAGGGTATCTCTCATCTGGAATGGGATGTTCATCTCCATCAGCTTGCCCACCAGGAGCCTGGGCTGGGTGTTGGTCCGGAAAATAACGGCCATGTTGTCAAGGCTGATCCCCCGGCTCTGGTAATAGCGGATCCCCCGGATGATCTCATCACACTCTCCGGCCACTGTGTCAAAGCAGCGGAATACAACCGGGACTCCGGGACCCCTCCGGGATGTCAGTGTTTTAGCAAAACGCCTGGAATTATTGGCGATCAGTCTTGCAGCAGCCTCAACGATTTCCCGGCTGCAGCGGTAATTGACGGACAATCCGATCCTGACTGTGCCCGGAAAGTCCTTTTCAAATCCCAGCATGATCTCCGGCTTTGCTCCCCGGAATCGGTAGATGGACTGATCATCATCTCCCACGATAAAGAGGTTCTTCCTCTCCCCTGCCAGGAGTCTGACGATCTCATACTGGATCCTGTTGATATCCTGAAACTCGTCGATCAGGATATATCGGAAGCGTTCCTGCCATATGTGGAGAATATCCTCCCTGTCTCTTAACAGCTCATAGCAGAAGACCAGCATATCGTCAAAATCCAGGAGGCTCTCCATGCGAAGCCGCTTCTCATAGCCCTCATAGATCTTGAGGAAAAGCTCATCCGCGCAGTTGCTGCTGTGGAACAGAGAGGGATCGATCATCTCCCCCTTGACATAGCTGATCTCTGCAAGGAGCCCTGTCACAAACTCCTGTTCATCCTCAATCTCAAGCTCCAGACTGTCTGCCATCTCCTTGATGAATCTGCGCTGCATCCCCTCTTTGACGATGTTTCGTCCCTGATAATGATAGGCGTAGCGCAGAATCATGAAAAAGACGGAGTGAAAGGTACCAAACATGACCGGTGCCTCTGCCATCCCCGAAAAGGCGTGAAAGCGGCGGCTCATCTCACCGGCTGCTGCCCTGGTAAAGGTGATCACCAGTATGTGATGGGGACTGACCCCGCACTGATCTATGAGCCACTTTACCCGGCAGGTGATCACAAGCGTCTTCCCGGAACCCGGTCCGGCCAGAACCATGGCAGGCCC
>CADBNQ010000291.1 GCA_902796045.1 uncultured Lachnospiraceae bacterium
AGAAAAAGGCGGCCGACATCTTAAGAGACCAGGGGATCGATGGCCTGGTTGTTATAGGGGGTGACGGGTCTTTCCGGGGAGCAAGGGCACTTGCCAACCAGGGGATCAACACGGTTGCCATGCCCGGCACCATTGATCTGGATATCGCCTGTACAGAATATACCATCGGTTTTGATACAGCTGTTAATACAGCCATGCAGGCCATTGATAAGATCCGTGACACCGGATTCTCTCATGACCGGTGTTCTATCATAGAGGTTATGGGACGGGATGCAGGATATATCGCTCTTTGGTGCGGTCTTGCCTGCGGTGCTGAGAATATCCTGATCCCGGAGCGCTTTGACGGGAACCGGCCCAAACTGGTCTATGATCTGATCAACGACATCAATTCACAGAAGCACAGTTCCAAAAAGAATCATATGATCGTGAATGCAGAAGGAATCGGGCACTCCTACGGCATGGCAAAGGATATTGAGGCAGCTACCGGCGTGGAGACAAGGGCTACCATCCTGGGATATATGCAGAGAGGCGGGAGTCCCACTGCCAAAGACAGGGTGTATGCGACCTACATGGGCTCCCTGTGCGTAGACCTGCTGGCTGCCGGGGCGAGCAACCGGGTGGTCGGATTCAGGAATGGACAGTTTGTAGATGATGATATAGAAACTGCACTGGCCATGCCGAAGAAAGACATAAATGAGTATGAGATTGAAATGGCGAGAAGACTGGGAAGACGCTGATGTGTCTGACGCCTGAAAAAACCATACAAAGATGACAAAGTCTCAGATTGCTCCCGCTGCTTTGCAGCCGGAGCAATCTGAGACTTATATGTCTGTGCGCTGCCGCGCAGGATCTGCAGGGAGCTTATTCTATAAGGAGGGAAGATGTCAGGATCTCGCTGACAGCTTCTTTGCTTATAGCAAAAGGATAGGTGGCCAGCTTGCCGGCATTTTTCATCAGGTCATCAGTAAAAAGAACCAGCTCTTCTGACGAGATGCTGACCGGTTCCAGCAGGTCTTTCAAAAAGACGGCGAAACTGTCTGCAGACTCGAAACCCAGCAGAGAGAGGACAGTCTCCACATCTGCCGGTCTGTTTTTGGCATACTCCTTCATATAGGCGGCAAGGAATATCCCGCAGGCATGTCCGTGGGGTACCTGATAGCGGTAAGTGATGAAATAACTCATTGCATGAGGAAGGGAAGTACCTGTCTGTGCGATAGCCAGTCCTGCCACGGTGGAAGTCAGCATGAAGAACTGGCGGGCTTCACTGTCTGTCTCTTTTTCTCCCTTCAGATAGGGGATAAGGTCAGACCAAAGCTTTAATCCATATTCGGAAAACATATAGTTCAGGATATTGCCTTTGCTGTGGAGACGACTTTCCACCAGATGGGCCAGGGCATCGACAGCCGTGTTTACCAGAAGCTTCCTGCTGATGGAAGCGATGTACTTGCCGTCAACCAGAGCAAGGTCGGGGAAGATCTGGTAGCTGATGCTCCCTTTGGTCTTTAAGGCATGCCGGGTCAGAACAGCATTGGGAGTGACCTCGGCTCCTGTACCGCAGGTAGTTGGCACAGCGGCATAAGGAAGGGCTTTCAGATTTTTTCTGGTATAAAGGCATTCCTCAGTTTCCTGGGGATTAGCCACCAGGAGAGCGATGGCTTTTCCGGCATCCAGAGGGGAACCGCCGCCGATGCCGATGACGAAATCAACGCCAGCCTCTTTTCCGATGGCAGAGGCTTTTGCAACGGTTTCGACAGAGGGGTTTTCTTCTACTTCATCAAAAATGATATAAGGGATTCCGGCTTCTGTCAGCACATCGGTGACATCATCCTGAGAACCGTTAGTTTTGGCAGAGTGCCTGCCTGTGATGATAAAAGCTTTCTTTCCCATGGCAGCAAGTTCTTTTTTGTGTGCCTTCACACAGTCATGTTCTATAAAGACATTGGAGGGATCAAAAAAACGCATACGCAGTGCTCCTTTCTATACTGAATGTAATCAGTATAGCTTCTTTTTCAGGACCTGTAAATATTAATTGTCGGCAATTTATTTCCTGCAGCGATTTTTTCCCTTGCAGTATCCTTCTTTTATGATATGATATTTAAAGCCAGAACGCCGAGGCGTTCCTGTTTTGAGAGGAGATGAGCATTATGAAGATGATAGCACCTTCTATATTATCGGCTGATTTTACGAAACTTGGTGAAGATGTGCTGAGCGCAGTTCGGGCCGGAGCACGATACATTCATCTGGATATTATGGATGGCATGTTTGTTCCCCAGATTTCTTTCGGGAATCCGATCATTGCCTCTCTGCGTCCCATCACAGATGCGGTTTTTGATGTCCATATGATGGTGGAAGAACCCGGAAGATATGTGGAGGAGATGGCTGAGCTCGGAGCAGATATCATCACTGTCCATGCGGAGGCCTGCAGACATCTGGACCGGGTGATCGGGCAGATTAAGGCCTGCGGAAAGAAGGCCGGTGTTGTGCTGAATCCGGCGACCCCCCTGTCCGTGCTGGATTATGTACTGGATGAACTGGATATGGTCCTGCTGATGACGGTGAATCCGGGATATGGAGGCCAGAAGTATATTCCATATTGTGATGAGAAGATCAGGCAGCTGCGGAAGATGATTGACGAGAGAGGCCTGTCAGTCATGATTGAAGTTGACGGCGGCGTCAACATGACGAATATCCGCAGGATTGCTGATTGTGGAGCCGATGTTCTGGTATGCGGCTCTGCTGTGTTCAACGGAGATATAGAACAGAATGTTGCAGACCTTCTGGATGAGCTCTGTAGAGAGGCTTGAAGATAAAAGGAAAGAGAGGACTAAACTATGAGTGAATGTACACAGGATTGCAGCAGCTGCAGTGAGAACTGTGCAGAGAGGAGAACTTCTCCGGAAGATTTCAGGGTTGCCCTGAGTGCAGGGAGTTCAGTAAAGAAAGTATTTGGAGTTGTATCAGGTAAGGGCGGCGTCGGTAAGTCCATGGTCACTTCCCTTCTGGCCTGTGCTTCCATGAGAGAAGGTTTTAAGACCGCAATTCTTGACGGTGATATCACAGGTCCTTCCATACCAAAAGCTTTTGGCATGAAAGAGAACCTGGTGGGCAATATCGATGGGCTGATTCTTCCGGGTACTACTGCCATGGGGATCGACCTGGTTTCTGTCAATCTCATGCTTGCCAATGAGACCGATCCGGTGATCTGGAGAGGACCGGTGCTTGGCGGAGTGATCAAACAGTTCTGGGGAGAAACACTGTGGCAGAATATTGACTATATGTTTGTCGATATGCCCCCGGGAACAGGGGATGTCCCCCTGACCATCTTCCAGTCTCTTCCGCTGGACGGTATTGTCGTGGTTGCCTCCCCTCAGGAACTGGTGGGGATGATCGTGGAGAAGGCTGCCAACATGGCACGCATGATGCAGGTGCCGATCGCAGGTCTTGTGGAGAATATGAGTTATGTCACCTGTCCTGACTGCGGAAGGAAGATCGAGATCTTCGGAAAGAGCAGGATCGACGAGATCGCAGCCCGCTACCAGGTGCCTGTACTGGCTAAGATCCCTGTTGACCCGAAGCTTGCCGCAGCCTGTGACGCAGGTAAGATTGAGTTTGAAGAAAATGACTACATGAAAGAAGCGATAGAGATTCTGAAACAATTCTGATTGGAGATTTGAATGGAAAACAAGAATCAAAACAAAGACCCCAACAGAAAAAAGCGTATACAGTCAGCTATTATCATGGTGGTGATCTGTCTGGGCCTGACTCTTTTGTTTTCACAGGTAGTGAACCGTTATAAGAACGGGGAGCAGAAAGAAATCGGTTATGATGAATTCCTGAAGATGCTGGATAAGAAGCAGGTGAAGGAAGTAACAATCACTGACAATAAGATCCTCATTGAACCCGTTGAACAGACCAATCCCCTGATGAAAACAGTGTATTACACTGTCCTTCTCTCAGATTATAAACTGGTGGACAGACTGCAGGAGTCCGGCGTCAAGTACGGCAAGGAGGACAGCAGCGGGTCATCTCTGCTCATCTCGATCCTGGCGGGATATGTCCTGCCTTTTGCCCTGATCTATGGCATGGGCTATTTTATCATGCGCAATATCGGCGGACGGGGCGGCATGCTTGGCAGTGTCGGAAAGAGCAATGCCAAAGTGTATGTTGAGAAGAAGACCGGTGTAACCTTTGCTGATGTCGCCGGTCAGGATGAAGCAAAAGAGAGCCTGACGGAGATGGTGGATTTTCTGCATAATCCGGAGAAATATGTAAAGATCGGTGCCAGACTGCCCAAAGGGGCTTTGCTGGTGGGACCTCCCGGTACAGGGAAGACCCTGCTTGCCAAGGCCGTGGCCGGCGAGGCGAATGTCCCCTTCTTTTCTTTAAGTGGTTCTGACTTTGTTGAGATGTTTGTCGGTGTCGGCGCATCCAGAGTCCGTGACCTTTTTAAACAGGCTCAGTCCATGGCACCCTGCATTATTTTTATTGATGAGGTAGATGCCATCGGCAAGAGCAGGGACAGCCGTTTTGGCGGCGGCAATGACGAGAGAGAGCAGACTTTGAATGCCCTGCTGGCAGAGATGGATGGTTTTGATTCCTCAAAGGGACTGATTATCCTGGCAGCCACCAACCGTCCGGAAGTCCTCGATAAGGCCCTGCTTCGTCCGGGGCGTTTTGACCGCCGTGTGATCGTGGAAAGACCTGATCTTAAAGGAAGGATTGAGACCTTGAAGGTGCACGCCAAGAACGTTCTCATGGATGATTCTGTCGATTTTGAGGCTGTCGCCCTGGCGACGCCCGGTGCCGTCGGCTCTGATCTGGCCAATATGATCAGCGAGGCGGCCCTCGGCGCTGTGAAGGCAGGGCGGAAGGTCGTAAGCCAGCAGGACCTCCTGGAGGCAGTGGAGGTCGTCATCGCCGGCAAGGAGAAAAAAGACCGTATACTCGGGGATGAGGAGAAAAAGATTGTCGCTTATCATGAGGTCGGGCATGCAATCTGCACCGCTGTTCAGAAGCACACTGATCCCGTCCAGAAGATCACTATAGTTCCCAGGACCATGGGGGCCCTCGGCTACACCATGCAGGTGCCTGAGGAAGAACGTTATCTGATGAGTAAGGATCAGATCCTGAATGAACTGGTGACCCTCTATGG
>CADBNQ010000292.1 GCA_902796045.1 uncultured Lachnospiraceae bacterium
GGGAAGATACCTGGAGCTGATATGAGAGGTGACCAGTTCATCCCCCTCCTTGATCCCGGCATCCTTGCTGATGTAGATGACATCGATAGTCCCGTCTTTAAAGATCGTCTCCGTGTTCCCCTTGACGATGCAGGTGTCCCTGGAGCCGAACACCATGGCGCTGACCCTGCTCTCATCTTCAATGATGGACCTGACCTTGGCATAGTTGGGCCCCACATCAGTGACAATCCCCACAAGACCGTCGTCAGCCAGCACATTCATATCGACTGCGATCCCGTCATTCTTCCCTTTGTTGATCACAAATGATTCGTACCAGTTGCCCCCGCCGTTGCTGATCACGCGGGCACCGACCTTCTTATAGTCCTTATATTCATTATCCAGCTCAAGAAGCTGCTGGAGTTCACTGAGCTCTGAAGCGCTGCCTGCCAGTCTGCTGTTCTCCGTCTGAAGCTCTTCCACCTTGGCTGAAAGGGCTTCATTCTCCGCCTGCAGTTCTTTCATGCTTTTGAAAGAATGGATGTGGTCATCTGCCCAGCTGCCGACGGTATTCAGTCCTTCCTGCATAGGAACGATCAATGTGGAGACTATACGGCCGAAAGGGGAGAAAAATCCCTTAAACAGCACGCTGATCGAGAGCAGGACGCCGCAGATCACTGTGAGAATGATCAGCAGCAGCTTCGGTGATATTTCAAAATTATGACGATTTCTCATAAAAGTACTCCCGCTTTACTGGAAATCAGACTCCTGAAGATTATAAGCCATTCTCTCGTACAGAGGATTCTCCATGATCATCCCCAGTCCCTTCACAACAGTGAGCTCCGGATCCTCAACCTTCATAATGTTGAGCCCTGTCTCCTGACGGATGAGGTTGTCCAGATTCTTGATGTAGGTCGAACCTCCCGTCATGCAGATGCCGTCGTGCATGATATCCATGGACAGCTCCGGCGGTGTCTTCTCAAGGATGAATCTTATGGCGTCTATGATAGAGGACATGCTCTCAGCCATGGCCTCAAAGATCAGGTGATTGTCCACAGTCACCCGGCTGGGGAGTCCTGTGATCAGATTGCGGCCCATAACGTCGCTGGTGATATCCTCATCCTCCCTGGTTCCGCTGGCCAGCTGCATCTTCAGTCTCTCTGCGCTCTTCATGCCGATCACCAGGTTATGTTTTTTCTTAACGGCCTGCTGGATGGCTTCATCAAACTTGGTTCCGCCGATCTTAAGCAGGCGGCTCTGGACGATGCCTCCAAGGCTGATCAGGCTGATCTCCGTGGTATCTGCACCGATGTTCACGATCAGTCTGCCTGTGGCATCGAGGACATCCAGACCTGCTCCCAGGGCATCCGCGATGGGCTTCTCCACAATGCGGATCTTTCTTGTCTTCAGGGTGGAACTTGCAATCAGGTCATAGAAGGCTCTCTTCTCAACCTCGGTGATGTCTGTAGGTACAGCGATATAGAATTCCGAATTGCCGTTGGCGACAAGACCTTCCGGGGAATTCTTCCCCCGGGCAACTTTAAAATACATCTGGATCATGATCTGCATGGCCGTAAAGTCGGCAATCACGCCATTGATGATCGGCTGCCTCACTTCAATATTCGTAGGGGCCTTCTCGTACATGGAGTATGCCTCGTCACCGATGGCCAGAGGCTCCCTCTCTTTTCTTTTGACATTGGCGATCATGTTCTTCTGCTGCACAACCACCCCGGCACCTTTCTGGTATATCTTCAGAGAATTCGTTCCCATATCAATTCCATATATCTTATCAGACATCTAAAGCCTCTCCTTTCTTTTCCGATCAGCCGCGGACTGTACTGTCCTGGTCCTTTACGATCATTGTCTGTTGTCTTCTTCATATCAGCTGCTGTTCTTTCAGGCTGGTATAGCATCTGTCTCCGATGATGATATGATCAAGCAGCGGGATGCCTACCATGTCTCCAGCTTCCCTTACCCGGGAAGTCAGCAGCAGGTCTTCCCTGCTGGGTTCAGGGGAACCCGAGGGATGATTGTGTATCAGTATAACATAGACGGCCTTGTGCCTTAAGGCTTCCTGAAAGATCTCTCTGACAGGCACGAAGGCGCTGTTCTCCGTCCCCTGCGAAAGCAGGATCTCCTGAAGGAGTCTGTGTCTTATGTCAAGCAGGAGCAGCAGAACCCGCTCCTTCTCCAGATGACGCATATACTCCATATAGTATGCAGCAATATAGTCCGGTGAGCTGAATTCACCGGCTTCCGGGACAGATGCCCTGGCTATCCTCCGTGACAGTTCCACCATGCACAGGATCTGGGATGCCTTGACCTGGCCGATCCCGGGAATCTGTGTGAGCATATTCCGGTCCATGTGGCACAGACCGAGAAGGCCCTTCCTTGTGGGGTGGGCCTCAAGCAGCTCCCAGGCCATCTCCAGAACACTCTGCTCCCTGGTACCGGTTCGCAGAATTACAGCCAGAAGCTCGCCATCACTCAAAGTCTCCGGGCCAGTCTCCTGGCATTTCTCATAGGGACGTTCCGTCACCGGTCTCTCTTTCATTGTCATAAACCGCTTTCTCATAATACCTCCCTGCGGTCTCTCCACAGGCACGAAAAAGCTGAATAATCAAATGATATTCTAACACATAAAAAAGAATTTGTATATAGGTAAGTGAACAGGTCGGTCGATATCAGTTCTATGTCGGGAGGGACTGTTTTCCTGTCCTGATTATCTTTTCCAGAGACATCATGATGCCGAATCTGGCATGCTCCCAGGTGAGCCCTCCCTGAAAATATACAGCATAGGGAGGCCGCAGAGGCCCATCTGCGCTGAGCTCTATGGAGGAGCCGGATACAAAAGCTCCGGCTGCCATGATGACCCTGGCATCATAGCCCGGCATATCCCATGGTTCGGGTTTTACGAAGCTGTCTACCGGCGCTGCCGCCTGGATCCCTTCACAGAAGGCACACAGGAGATCCGGATCACAAAGCTCCACCGACTGGATGATATCATGCCGGCTCGCTCTGCTGTCCGGCACCGTCTTAAAACCCAGCTTTTCATAGACTGCCGATGCAAACACCGCCCCCTTCAATGCCCCCTTCACTACCGTTGGCGCAAGGAAAAGTCCCTGCAGCATCTGGGATGTGACCCCCAGGGTCGCCCCCACTTCTTTTCCCAGTCCGGGAGAGGTAAGCCGGTGGGCTGCCCGCTCTATGCAGGCATGGGTTCCGCAGAGGTAGCCTCCTATGGGCGCCAGTCCTCCGCCCGGATTCTTGATCAGGGAGCCGACCACCAGGTCAGCCCCGGCCTGGGAGGGCTCCGTGAGTTCTACAAATTCCCCGTAGCAGTTATCAACCATGCACAGGACATCCGGTTTCCTTTCTTTGATAAAGGCAATCAGGTCCCCGATCGCTGCCACGGACAAGGTCGGCCTTGAGGCATAGCCCTTTGACCTCTGGATGGTGACCATCCTTGTCCGGTCATTTAATGCCTTTTCAATACCCTCATAGTCAAAGCTTCCATCCTCCAGGAGGTCGACCTGCCTGTAGGATATGCCGTACTCAGCAAGAGATCCGTCAGAAGGCCGTATCCCGATCACTTCTTCCAAAGTGTCATAGGGTTTCCCCACCGGAGAGAGAAGTTCGTCTCCGGGGCGGAGCTGACTCATCAGAGCCAGGGCCAGGGCATGGGTCCCGCAGGTAATCTGGGGCCGGACCAGGGCATCCTCGGTCCCGAATACATCCGCATAGATCTTCTCCAGAGTCTCCCTGCCGATATCATTGTAGCCATATCCGGTTGTGGGGGCAAAACAGGCCTCAGAAAGCCGGTTTTTCTGCATGGCGGAAAGTACTTTGAGCTGATTAACTGCCGATACCCCGTCGATCTCCTCGAAGCGGGGACGCAGGTCCTTTTCCACGGCCAGGCAGAAATCATAGACTTCTCCCGAGATCCCCATGGACTGATAGTATTCTTTTAATTGTTTTTCCATATTCATACCTGTCTGTCATCGATGGCTGTGATCCCTTTCTCCTCCAGGATCTCCAGCATTTTACGCAGGATGGCTTCCTCATCCGGATAATCCTCTTTATTGAGACGGATGACCTCCTTTTCCCTGCGGAACCAGGTCAGCTGCCGCTTGGCAAAATGCCTGGTATCTTTTTTAATCTGTTCCACGGTTTCTTCCAGGGAACAGCTGCCTTCAAAATAATCAAAAAACTCCTTATAGCCTATCCCCTGCATAGAGACCAGGCTGCGCCCTAAGCCTTCTTCATACAGGCTTCGGACTTCTTCTTCAAGACCTTCCTCCATCATCTGATCTACTCTTCGGTCGATCCGGTCATAGAGGGCAGACCGGTCCATATCCAGGACAAAACAGGCAAATCGGTAAGGGGACACCCTCTCAGCCTGAGCAGCATTGTGCGCGGACAGCTTTTCCCCCGTCTCGTGATAATACTCCAGAGCTCTGATGACCCGTTTTGTGTTGTTGCAGTGCACCGTGGCAGCATACTCAGGATCCAGCCTCTGCAGTTCCTGGTGGAGGTATTCCTTTCCCTCCCGGTCAAGGAGATTCTTTAACTCTTCTCTGTAACTTTCCTGATCATCATGTTCTGAAAAATCAGTATCGTAGACCAGGGCCCTGATATAGAAACCTGTCCCTCCGGCAATGATCGGGATATGTCCTCTGCCGACAATCTGATGGATGGCTTCTCTGGCCCGCCGCTGGAACTCAACCACGTTGAATTCTTCCCGGGGATCAAGCTCTGCCACAAGATGATGTGGGATCCCCTCCATCTCCTCCGGAAGGATCCTGGCTGTCCCGATCTGCATTTTCTGATAGATCTGCATGGAATCCGCACTGATGATCTCCCCGTCTATAGCCCGGGCCAGTCGGAGGGAAAGACTCGTCTTGCCCACCGCCGTGGGGCCTGTCAGGATCACCAGAGGGATGTCCTTATCGCTTCCGCCTAAGGTCATGTCTGAATCCTCTTAAACTTCTTTTCAATCTCATACCTGGTCATGGCTATGATGGTGGGACGTCCATGGGGGCACTGATAGGGATTATCCAGCTTAAGGAGCTGGTCCATCAGACTGTCCATCTCCCTTTCACTCAGCCTCTGGTTTCCCTTTACAGCCGCCTTGCAGGCCATGGAAGCCAGCCGGTCCGTGATAACAGGCAGGTCAGGCTTACTGCTCCCCTCCTCGATCTGGTCCAGGAGCTCGACAAAGAGTTCCTGCTGGTCCAGTCCGTAGAGGTTATCGGGCACTCCCCGGATACACCAGGCATCCTCGCCGAACTCTTCGATCTGATAGCCAAGAGCAGCAAAAGCGTCCTGGCAGCTGATATATTTGTTCTTTTCTTTGATGTTGAAATGAATGACGATGGGCGGCGCAACCATCTGGGTGTTGATGGTCTTATCCTCCATGGCCTTCTTCAATTTCTCATACATGACCTTCTCATGGGCCGCATGCTGGTCCACAAAGAAAAGCTTGTCTTCGTATTCAACGATCCAGTAGGTCAGAAAGGCCTGTCCGATCAGGCGGTGCCTGGGTCTGGCTTCCTCTGACAGAAAAGGAATATTCCTCAGGGACATCTGCTTCCCCTCCGGCGTCCGCACCACATCGGTGCCGGACACACCAGATCTGGCTGGAGCAGCTGCATGGCCGGCGGCGATTTCCGCAGCAGGGCTGGATGGACCGTTCTCAGCTTTCCGCACACCATAAGCAGGCGCAGGCTCCCTGACCGACATCAGCCCCGGCATCTCCCTGCGGAGTGCAGATTCCTCTTCCGGCAGGGGAATCTGATTGAGATGGAGCCTCTCGATCTTTTCCTGTATCCGGGCAGAGATGCTTTTCTCCTCCGGTTCAGGAAGAGGGGTCCCTTCCGCGCCTTCTCTTCTCTTCTTCTCAAAGGGTTCCGGTCCGTCCTTTGGCCCGGGTGCCTTATCTCTGACGTCCTTCCCCGGACTTGTCCGGGTGATCAGGTCCTTCCCGGCAAAGCTGCCGCGAACGGCACCCGCAACGGCCGAATACAGTTCTTCCGCATTCTTAAAGCGCATCTCCATCTTGGCCGGATGTACATTGACATCAAAAAGAAGAGGGTCCATCTCGATCATCAGGACGGTGAAAGGGAACTTATGCACCATGTTGTGTCCCTTGTAACCATCCTCTATGGCACGGGCTATGATATTGTTCTTTAAATATCTTCCATTTACATAATAAAACTCGTAATTGCGGTTTCCTCTGGAAATGAGAGGCTTTCCCACATAACCCCTGATCCGGATGCCGGCCTCCTCATGATCGGCAGGCAGCAGATTCCTGGCAATATCCCGTCCGAAAATGTGATAGATCACATCCTTCAGATTCCCGTTCCCGGGAGTGGACATCTTATTCCTGTTGTCCGAGATAAACTTAAAGGCAATATCCGGATAACTTAAGGCCAGTCTCTGCACAAAAGCCTCCACATATCCGGCCTCTGTCATGCCCGATTTCAGGAACTTCCTCCTGGCCGGCGTGTTGTAGAAAAGGTTGCGGACCACGAAGGTTGTCCCTTCCGGGCAGCCGATCTCCTCTGAGGAAATCTCTTCACTCCCCTCTATGATATAGCGGACGCCTGAAATCCCCTCATCCGTCTTGGTGATCAGTTCCACCTTGGCGACCGCGCAGATACTTGATAAAGCCTCCCCCCGGAAACCCAGGGAGGAGACAGTGGTCAGATCCTCGGCAGATTCAATCTTGCTGGTGGCATGCCGCAGGAAAGCCTTTCTGACCTGGTCTTTGGGGATCCCCGTCCCGTTATCTGTAATCCGGATGAAATCGATCCCCCCGCCCTTGATCTCTATTGTCACGGCCGTAGATCTGGCATCGACCGCGTTTTCCACCAGTTCCTTCACGATGGATGCCGGCCGCTCAACGACCTCGCCGGCCGCGATCTGGTTGATGGTCCCCTGGTCAAGGACATGTATATTGGCCATTCTCTTCTCCTTTCGTCACTGACATCGTCCGGTCTGAAATGCAATCTCTGACGCAGGATTCTTGCGATAACGATTAATTCGAAAACGTATCGATGATTGTCATATTATTTGCATTTCCCCTGCAGATCATACAGGAAATTCAGAGCCTGGATCGGCGTCATATTGGAAAGATCTGCTTTCTTGAGTTCCTCTACAACCGGACTCTCTCTGATCTCCACCGATGAGATGCCCATGGATTCAAACAAAGTCAGCTGAACCGGCTCTTCTCCGTCTCTCTTTCCCGATGAAATACTCTTCGTCCTCAGAGCGATATCCGACTGTTCCAGCTGTCCGGCAATCTCCTTTGCCCTGCTGATCACCTCATCCGGCACCCCGGCCAGCCTGGCCACCTGGATCCCGTAGCTCCTGTCGGCACTTCCCTTTATAATCTTGCGGAGGAAGATGATGCTGTCACCCTTCTCCTGGACAGCAATACAGTAATTGTGCACGCCGGGAATGCGTCCCTCCAGTTCGGTCAGTTCATGGTAATGAGTGGCAAAGAGGGTCTTGGCACCGGCCAGGCCATGATTGGTGATGTATTCAACGACCGCCCAGGCAATGGACAGTCCGTCAAAGGTACTGGTCCCCCGCCCGATCTCGTCAAGGATCAGCAGGCTGTTCCTGGTTGCGTGCCGCAGGATGTTGGCCACCTCGCTCATCTCAACCATAAAGGTGCTCTGACCCGATGCCAGATCGTCAGAAGCTCCGACCCTGGTAAATATCCGGTCCACCAGTCCGATGGAGGCAGTCTTTGCCGGGACAAAGGACCCCGTCTGGGCCATCAGCGTGATCAGAGCCGTCTGGCGCATATAGGTGGATTTGCCGGCCATATTAGGCCCTGTGATGATATTGATCCGGTTCTTCTTGTGGTCAAGATAAGTGTCATTGGCCACAAAAAGCTCATCTCTTAACATTTTCTCCACGACAGGATGTCTGCCGTCCTTGATGTCGATGATCCCCCGCTGATTGATGGCAGGCCGGACATAATTGTTCTGCTCAGCCACCACTGCCAGCGAGGCAAATGCATCTGTCCAGGCAATCACCCGGGCAGTCTTCTGTATCCTGCTCATCTCGGCGGCCAGCTTCTCCCTGATCTCCACATAAAGAGAATACTCCAGTGCTGCCAATCTGTCTTCAGCGCCCAGGATCGTGCGGGCCAGCTCGTTCAGCTCTTCCGTCACATACCGCTCAGAACCGGCCAGAGTCTGGCGGCGGATATAATGGGCCGGCACAAGATCCTGATAGGAATTCGTCACCTCCAGAAAGTATCCGAACACCTTGTTGTATTTGACTCTGAGATTCTTGATGCCGGTGGCTTCCCTTTCACGCTCTTCCAGCTGAGCCAGCCAGGTTCTGCCATCTGTCTTGGCCGCCTTCAGCCGGTCAACCTCCTCATGGAAGCCTTCCTTAATAATCCCGCCCTCCTTAATGGCAATGGGAGGGTCTTCTTCTATGCTCTCCTCCAGCAGCTCACAGAGGTCTTCCAGCGGATCCAGATCCGCTGCCATCTTTGCCAGCAGCCCCTTGCTGAACTGGGCCAGAATATCCCTGATATAGGGGAGGTAGCGGATGGAGGTCTTAAAGGCAATCATATCCCGGGGATTAGCCGATCCATAGCTCAGCTTCATCGTGAGCCTTTCCAGGTCATAGATGGAGTTCATGTATTCACGAAGCTCCTCCCTGGCCATGAGATTATCTTTAAGCATCTCCACCGCATCAAGACGGTCCGTGATCTCCTTCTTCTGAATCAGAGGCTGCTCCAGCATGTTCCTCAGCATCCGGGCACCCATGGCCGTTTTGGTCTTGTCCAGCACCCAGAGCAGACTCCCTCTTTTACTCTTCTCTCTCAGAGTTTCCGTCAGCTCCAGATTCCTTCTGGTTGCACTGTCAAGAACCATATAGCTTCTGGTAGAATAAGGAACCAGGTCCATGAGGTGCGCCAGAGAGGTCTTCTGTGTCTCATGCAGATACTGGAGAAGAGCCCCGCTTGCGATCATGGCAAAAGGCAGGTCATGAAGCCCGATGCCGTTCAGGCTGATCAGCCCGTACTGGTTTCTGATCATCTCCTCACAGTGACCCGACTCAAAATAATAGCTTCCCACCGGGGTCACGACTGCCCCGATCTTGTCTTTTATATAGGAAAAATCCATCCCGCAGATGCAGAATGCATCATTGCAGATGATCTCTGCAGGCTGGAATTTATTCATCTCATCAAAAAGGGTATCCTGACTGGTGACCTGCGTGGTGCGGAACTCCCCGGTAGAGAGGTCGCACACTGCCACGCCAAACTGGTCACCCTCACAGAATACGCTCATAATATAATTGTTTTTTGATTCATCCAGACTCTGTCCCAGAGTGTTGGTTCCCGGAGTCACGATCCGTATGACATCCCTTTTGACCAGCCCTTTGGCCTGTTTGGGATCCTCCACCTGCTCACAGATGGCCACCCGGTAGCCCCGCTCCACCAGCTTGCTGATATAGGGCTCACAGGAATGGAAAGGCACCCCGCACATGGGCGCCCTCTCTTCCTGACCGCAGTTTTTCCCGGTCAGGGTGATCTCCAGCTCCTTTGACGCCGTCAAGGCATCCTCATAGAACATCTCATAGAAATCTCCCATCCGGTAAAACAGGATGCAATCCTTGTATTTATTCTTTATCTCAAAGTACTGTTCCATCATGGGAGTCAGCTTCTCAGCCTTCTTCGCCATCGTCACATAACCTCCCGATATAATAAAAGCCTTTTGCCTGTGTGAGGACTACCGGCACGATCTTCCCGATGACAGAACTGTCGGCAGTAAAATGCACTACATTGTTGTTGGACAGCCTGCCTGTAATCATGGTGGGATCCTTCTCGTCGATGCTCTCCGCCAGTACCAGGCCAACCTGGCCTTCCATGGCGGCATTTCTTTCCCTGGCAGTCTCCCCCACCACCTTCAGCAGGCGGTCAAAGCGGTCATGGACCACATCATCAGGAACCTGTCCCTCCATACGGGCAGCAGGCGTACCGGACCGTTTCGAATAGATAAATGTAAAGGCACTGTCATACTGAGCCTTCCTGACCACATCCAGGGTTTCCTGGAAATCCTCCTCCGTCTCCCCCGGGAATCCCACAATGATATCTGTGGTAATGGACAGGTCGGGCATGGCCTCCCGCAGTCTGCAGACCAGGTCCAGGTACTGGTCTTTGGTATACCGCCTGTTCATCAGCTTCAGCAGGCGGCTGCTGCCGGACTGGACAGGCAGATGCAGATGACGGCAGATCTTCTCTGACCCTGCCATGACCCGGATCAGGTCATCTGAAAGGTCTTTGGGATGGGAAGTCATAAAGCGGATCCGCTCTATGCCCTCCACCTGTTCTA
>CADBNQ010000293.1 GCA_902796045.1 uncultured Lachnospiraceae bacterium
GTCTTCCGCAGAAACCGTGAGAGCCATTCCCATAAAGAGAGTGAGAACCAGCACAGTCAATGCGAGTCTGATATTCAATGTCTTCATGTTTTACCTCCTTTTTTCTTTTCATAAACGGGTGTCAATATTCTGTCTGTCCAGGAAATCTGAACAGTTAATCTGTCTCTATTAAAACACATGTCGTCCAACAAATGTCTTTCAATATTGTAAAATAATTGTAAACTCATTGTTTCTATTTTGTATCATGGTCTGCGGGGACTACCTGAGCCAGCCGGATGCGTGCTCTATGGCCCTGTTCCAGCCGTCCATCAGTTTCCTGCGTTCCTCCGGACTGAGCCTTGGCTCAAAACGTTTCTCGCACTGCCATTTCGAAGCCACCTCATCCATATCCTTCCAGAAGCCGGTGGCTACGCCGGCCAGATAGGCTACACCCAGGCAGGTGGTCTCGGTAATCACCGGTCTCTCCACCGGCACGCCAAGGATGTCAGCCTGGAACTGGAGAAGGAAATCATTTTTGGCACCGCCCCCATCAGCACGGACGGACCTAATCTCAACCCCTGCATACTCTGCCATGGCATTGAAGGATTCCGCCACCTGATAAGCCATGGCTTCGATAGCTGCCCGGCAGAGGTGGGCTTTGGTGGTTCCCCTGGTGATCCCGATAATGGTTCCCCTGGCATAAGGATCGCTGCCGTTTGGCAGGCCGGCAAAGGCTGGAACGAAATAGACACCGCCGTTATCTTCTACAGAATTCGCCAGATCTTCAGCTTCCTTCGCATCGGTCACGACACCGGCTCCGTCCCTTAGCCACTGGATGGCAGAGCCGGAAACATTGGCGTAACCCTCCAGGGCATAATGCTGCTGATCGGCGATGTCATTGGCCGTCTCCACAAAGAGCCCCGTGGAGGCCGGGATATCCTGGGGAAGCTTCTCACCGGCATTGAGTACGATAAAAGACCCCGTCCCGTAAGTATTCTTGATCATACCCGGCTTAATACAGGCCTGGCCAATGGCCGCTGCCGTCTGGTCACCGGCTGTTGCCGCAATGGGAACAGCATGTCCGAAGAAGACATCCGGGTCTGTATCTACAGAGAACTTCCCTGTGAGGACCAGGTCGGGAAGGATCTCCCGGGGGATCCCGAACTCATTGAGCATCTCCTGGCAGTAATCCAGCCTGGTGATATCTCCCATAAGGGTGCCTGCCGTATTGGTAAAATCTGCAACATGGGCCTTGCCGCCGGATAATTTCCAGATCAGCCATGTATCAACCCAGCCATAGAGGATATTGCCCTCCTCGATTCCCTTCTTTACCTCCGGGATATGCTCCATGATCCATTCAATCTTGGGAGCCGTACTGTTGGTCATGGGGTTGCTTCCGACTATACCGTACATGGAATCCCCATATTTTTCCGAAAAGGCTGTCACCCGGTCTGCTGTTCTCATATCCTGCCAGACGATAGAGCGACATACCGCTTTCCCGGTATTCTTGTCCCACAGAACCGTGGTCTCTCTCTGATTGGTGATGCCGATGGCTGCAAGATCGTCAAAGGAGAGCCCTCCCTCCTCCACACACTGTCTGATCATAGCCATGGTTACATCATAGATTTCATTGGCATCATGCTCAACCCACCCTGACTCCGGAAAATACTGAGTAAACTCCGAATAGGCATTGGAAAGCATATTCGAGTCATGATCAAATGCGATGGCGCGGATCCCTGTTGTTCCTGCATCAATTCCTATAATGTATTTTCCCATACAATACCTCCTGTATAATAATGATAGCATCTTCCCGGCATCAAAGTGCCAGTGACATGTTTTTAAGAACTATAGACTGTCCTGCCCTCTTTTACGGTCCTGACGACCCGGATATCCCTGATCGCCTCTGCTGAAACCTTATAGGGGCTATCCGATAATATAACCAGGTCACCCAGCTTGCCGGCTTCCAAAGTCCCCTTCTTCTTCTCCTCAAAGGCACTGTAGGCACCGTCAATGGTAAACATCCGCAGAGCCTGGTAGACACTGATCCTGTGCTCAGGATAGGGATGATTGACAGCAGCATGGATACCCAGCAGGGCGTCAATCGGAGTCACATTGGAATCAGATCCTCCTGCCAGTATAATGCCGTGATCCAGAAACTTCTTGTTGGGGTAAGCCCTTCTCTCCCTTTCTTCTCCGGTACGGATCTGGTAGACACTGCCCGGGCCTCCCCTCAGGAAGCTGAAAGAGGGCTGTGTTGAGATGATGATATGATCCTTGGCGGCCCGCTCAATATCCCTGTCATCGCAGAATCCGAAATGCTCGATACGAAATCTCGCGTCTTCCCATGGATATAAGGCATAAGCTGCCTCATAGCAGTCGATGACATGGCGGATGGCCTTCTGACCGATGGCATGAAAACCGCACTGAAGATGGTTCTTCAGGGCTTTGCCGATCCAGGTCGTCATATAGTCTTTGTCCAGATACATCAGGCCGCAGGTGGAAGGATCATCTGCGTAGGGTCTGTCAAAGGCTGCTGTTCTGGATCCGATGGAGCCGTCAGACAGATTATCTGTGCCAACCCGGTCATAGCCTCTCTCGATCACCTTGTCCAGGTCAAAGGTATCCCAGTAGATGACGAAGTCAACATCTGTCTTCCCTTTCAGGGCTTCAAAGACATCAATATCCTTGTCCGAAAACATCTCCCCGCCTTCCATGGCGTGAATGGTGGTGATCCCCCTGGCAAGGGCAGCCTTCTCCACATTGCGGACAGCGGTCTCCCTCTGCAGGTCCGTCATGGAATCATTGAAATAGCCCCGCACGATCTTGTTGGCCACTTCATGCATCCTGCCGTTAGGCTTTCCATCTTCACCTCTGGACATCCCTCTTTCCCTGCCGGAAAGACCGATCTCATCATAGGCTTTCTGGTTTACCAGGGTGTAGTGGAGTCCCCGGTCCAGGATATAGACGCCCCGGTCAGGAAAGACTTCAGACAATTCAGTGAGTGTCGGCGGCCGTTTCTCAGCCAGCCGGGACTCATCCAGACGAACTCCGCAGATCCACCCATCCTCATGGCGCGCGGCTTCTTCCTTCAAAGCCTCCAGCACTTCCTCCACTGAAGCGCAGTCATAAAGATCAACACCCAGCATGGCCATACCGGTCCCCATAACGTGCACATGGCAGTCGTGAAATCCCGGCAGGACACAGCATCCCTTCAGATCATTCACCTCTATCCCCTTCTCAGAAGCCCGGGCAGCAACTTCTTGTGCATCACCGACAAAAGTGATGATACCGTCTTCAATCAGAAGTCCTTCTGCCCTGGACTCTTCGTCGGTCATGGGTATGACCTCGCCGTTGATCCAGGCACTGTTTTTTTTCATATTCCACCTCCTACTGTATTTAAAGCAGCTCTTTCCTCTTATGGTTTATCCGGCATAGTAGAGCTGTTCAAAAAGCTCATTCGCATCTGTACCGTCGATCACAGGCGGATAGGGTCCTGTGACGGTAAATCTCACCAGAGTGCCGTCATCAAGGAGAGCATCCACAGCAGACTCCCCGTCTGTATATTTCAGGGTAAAATTACTTCCTGCAGGAACTTTGATGGTCTCCCCGGCCTTCCCGTTTTTATCCACTTTCGGCACACTGATCTCCTTTTTAGAGACCAGAGTGATTTCCCCTTTGATGGTATAGACCTTGTCCTTGCTCTCCGGGACAGGACTCTGATCTACATAGTAA
>CADBNQ010000294.1 GCA_902796045.1 uncultured Lachnospiraceae bacterium
AGTCTGAAAAGCTTTGATATCTGATTGTATCATGTTATTATATATACAGGACAATGTGTCGGATGGTTGTAACATATTTATATAGTTAGGGAAAAAACATGAAAGAGACCAGGAGAAAGAGGATAACATTACTCTCAACAGATAAAAAGGGAACCCCCGGTTCTCCTTTTAGCCAGGAGGCGGCAGCAGATGCCCTGCACTTTCACAGAAGCCTTCCCATGTACAAAAGAACAGAACTCGTCAGCCTCAGGTCTGCAGCTGAGGAAGCCGGCGTGAAAGCGATTTTTCTCAAGGATGAATCGACAAGATTCGGACTGAAGGCATTCAAGGGACTCGGCGGAAGCTACGCTGTTTTCAAGATCTTATGTGACCGGCTGGGCCTGGACCACAGAAAAACTGTCTTCAGCGATTTGATGACAGAGGAAAACAGGGAAAGATACCATGATCTGATTTTTGCCACCGCAACTGATGGGAATCATGGCAAGGGTGTCGCATGGGCAGCGGCTCTTTTTGGCTGCAAGGCCTATGTTTACATGCCTGCCGGCTCCGCAGAGGCAAGAAGAAAGGCAATCGAAGATGCCGGTGCCGAGCGGGCTGTGATCACCAATCTCAACTACGATCAGGTGGTACGCTACGTCAGCAGACAGGCCGAGGAGAAAGGCTGGACATTGGTCCAGGATACATCCTGGGAAGGATATGAGAAGATCCCTCAGAGAATCGTAGAGGGATATCTGACGATGGGCGCAGAAATCTGCCAGCAGCTCGACGGAAGCATCCCGACCCATGTATTTCTTCAGGCAGGTGTAGGATCCCTGGCCGGAGGAATCCTGGGATATCTCGCCAACATTTATTCCGATAAAGAGCCGGCTTTCGCTATTGTGGAGCCATCTACGGTCGCATGTCTGTATGAGTCAGCAAGGGCCGGAGACGGGCAGATCCATTCCATCCCAGGAGATCCGGTAACGATCATGGCAGGACTCAACTGCGGTACACCCTGCAGCATCATATGGCCGATCATACGTGACAGGGCAGGCTTTTACTGTGCATGCAGCGATGAAGTGACAGAGACAGCCATGCGGAAACTTGCTCAGTTTCCGGATGAAGCTGAGAAAGTGACAGCCGGAGAAAGCGGTGCGGTCACTTTTGGGGCTTTCATGGAGATTGCGAAAGATGAGGAGCTCAGAAGTGAGATGGGGATCAACCAGGATTCGATCATCCTTCTGATCAATACCGAGGGCGCTACAGATCCCGAGGGGTATGAGAGAATTGTCAAACATGACAGTAGATATTAAGGACATAATATGAATCATACTGAAAAGCTGATTACATCTTTATGGGCAAAAAAAGAAGAGAAAGATAGTAGGTTTTACTGGCTCCCATTAGTAGTTCATCTGAAAGATACTATGAGCGTCTCCAGATGGCTCTGGAATACTTGGCTTAGCGAAAGTCAGAGACAGTTCTGTGTAAAATCCATCAGCAAATCTGAAGAAGAAACAGCATCAAATCTGGCAGCATTTCTTGGTGCCATTCATGATATCGGAAAGGCAACTCCGGCATTTCAAATACAAAAAGGTTTTAACAATTCACCAGATTTGGACGTGACCCTCCATGAGCAACTGGAACAGGCAGGTTTTTTAGGAATATCCTCTTTGACACTTGCCAGTCCTAAGAAAACTCATCATTCAATTGCCGGAGAATACTTAATAGAAAAAGAGTATAATGTGAAGGAGGATATTGGATCGATTGTTGGAGGTCATCATGGTAAACCTGTGGACGAGCAATTCTCGATTGATGACCAGTATGCATATCCTGCGAATTATTATCAGAGCGAAGATGACACATCAGATGTATATGGAAAATGGAAGCAGGTTCAGGATACGATTTTTCAGTGGGCTTTAGAAACGAGTGGATTCGATAACGTTGAAGATTTACCTGAAATCTCTCAACCTGCACAGGTGATTTATTCGGGTCTGCTGATTATGGCTGACTGGATAGCCAGTAATAGCAATTATTTCCCTCTCGTTGATATTAGTACAGAGACTATATCTGATAGTGGTGCCAGATTCAGAAACGGTATAACATTATGGAGTAAAAATTTGCCTCTTCAGGTACAAAGCTATCCGGAGATGGGATCGTTATTTATCCATCGTTTTGGATTCAATCCCAGAGATTTTCAAATAACAGTATATCAGACAGTCAGTAAAATAAAAAATCCGGGAAT
>CADBNQ010000295.1 GCA_902796045.1 uncultured Lachnospiraceae bacterium
ACTGTACAGATCAGATAAGAAAGAGTTTTTCATGGCGAAACAGATATACAATTTCGAACTTTTTACAAATAAAAAGGAGCAGCTTAGGAGAATCCAGCGCCAGAGGACCCGGAGACGCCAGGCCAGATGGATTTTCACGGCCTGCATCCTGCTTCTCATTCTTATTGTCTTCCTGATGATCCAGAACAACCGGTGCCGGTATTATGTTTACAGTGAAGCCAGAGACAGTGAGAGCAGCAACGAGGTGACCTACGAGACATTAGCCGGAGGGTACATCAAGTACAGTGCTGACGGCGTGGAGTACCAGAGGCAGTTCGGGCGGGCTGTCTGGAATGTCCCGGTGAGGTACGAGCATCCCTACAGTGCCCGGTCGTCCGCCTATTTTCTTCTGGCGGATAAGAAAAGCAATGTGCTGATGATCTTCGACCGCAGGGGTAAGGTCAACAGTTTGACCCTCAAGTACCCTGTCCTCCAGGCAGGGATCTCGGACCAGGGAATCATAGAAGTGATTCTCGACGGAGGGGACAGCAGCTTCGTACAGATGTACAATAAGGACGGAAGCATGATCGCGGACATGAAGACGTCTGTGGATGAGACCGGTTATCCGGTGACTGCCGCCATCTCTCCGGACGGGACCCAGCTTGCTGTCAGCTTTTTTGCCATATCCGGCGTGAATGCAAAGACCAAGATCGCCATATACGATTTCAGCCGCCAGCTCCAGAACGATACGGTCAACTTAAAAGGCGTATTTGAATACAAGGACTATATGATCCCCAAACTGACCTTTACCACAGGGAAGCTGCTGGCCGCCTTCGGGGAGGACAAGACCTTTTTCTATGACATCTCGGATAAACCTGAGCTGGTCAGGACTCTTGAGTTCAAGGAGAGGATAGAGAGTGTCTTCGAGGGGAAGCGGCATATCGGCTATATCCTTCAGAACACGGCTGATCCCCGGCAGGGACGCTATCTGCTCTGTCTCTACAGCAGGTCTGGTTTTAAGAAGCTGCAGGTGCCGGTCGATATGAATTATGACAAGATCCGGATGGTCGGCAGCCAGATCCTGGCCACCCGGGGAAATGAATGCACCATCATCAACAGCAGGGGCAGGGTCATCTTTCAGGAAACTCTGGAGGGCAACGGCATCGAAAGCATCCTCCCGGCTTTTGGCTGGAGATCCTACCATGTGATCTTCAGGGACAGGATTGTCAGGATGTCCCTGCGGTTCTGGGGTGCTGATTAAACCGGAATCCAGGACAGAAAAAACCATGCAAAAAAACACACGCAAGAAATTACCTGTAAAAAAGCACGTTTTAGCAATTATATAACGGCTGTAAGCAATTATAAACCACAATATTTCTATTGCAAGGAGAATAATATGTTATAATATGCTGTGTGAAGACATACGCAGAGTATGTCGAGTTCGTATTTTCATTTTTTTTCATGAGGAGGTATATTATAATGAAAAAAATGTCCAAAATCCTTGCAATCCTCTGTGCAATGATTCTTGCACTGGGACTGCTGACAGCCTGTGGTGGATCCACTACTGCTCCTGCTGATGAAGAGAAAGATACTGAAGCAGTGGTTGAGGTCGACACAGAGGAAGTTGAAGAAACAGAAGAGGAAGAGCCTGACACAGGTGATGCTTCCAAGGACGATCCACTGAACCAGGATGAGATCGGTGAGAAAGAGATTCTGGTAGTAAGCTTTGGTACCAGCTTCAACGATAACCGTGTTGCTACTATCGGCGGCATTGAGAAGGCTATCGCAGAGGCTAACCCGGATTGGTCTGTTCGCCGTGCATTTACAGCTCAGATCGTCATCGACCATATTAAGGACCGTGACGGAGAAGAGATTGATGATGTTGATCAGGCTCTGAAGCGTGCCCGCGATAACGGCGTTAAAGAGCTGGTTGTTGCTCCTACCCATCTGATGAGTGGTAATGAGTATGAAGAGCTTGACAAAACACTGGGCAAGTACACTGAAGATTTCGAGAAGATTGCAGTCAGCAAGCCGCTTCTTGACTCCGATGCAGACAAGGAAGCTGTTGCAAAAGAGCTGATCGAGCTCACCAAAGAATATGATGATGGCGAGACAGCGATCGTCTTCATGGGCCATGGTACAGATCATCCGGCTAACTCTGTTTACACAGAGATGCAGGATGTATTAAGAGCCAACGGTGGCGACAACTACTTCGTAGGTGTTGTTCATGATGGTGCTAAGCCTGATGTCAATGATGTTCTTGCAGAGGTTCAGAAGAACGATGGATATAAGAAGGTTGTCCTTCGTGATATGATGGTTGTTGCCGGCGACCATGCCAACAATGACATGTCTGATCCGGAAGATCCGGAGTCCTGGTATTCCATCTTCACAGCAGCTGGCTATGATACCCAGACAATTCTTGAAGGTCTTGGACAGGTTCCTGCTATCCAGCAGATCTATGTTGATCATGTTGCTGCAGCCATTGATGAGATTGGTAAATAATTTTTAAGGATTGATAATTACTGATTGAATTTTTGCTGAATATTCGATAGTATTATATTGTTGATTCTAAACAGCTAAAAGGGTAGTTCGATGAGTCGGACTACCCTTTTTTCCCAGGAATATGCCCCTGATGGATTAGGAAAGGAATGAGGACATGATACAATTGAGAAGAATGATCACTTTGCTTCTGGCCGGAGTTCTTACACTCTGCCTCCTGGCAGGATGCGGGTCTGCGCCGTCAGACCAGCCTGCGGAGGCAACTACGGAGAAAGATTACAGCAGTATGGTGGCTGATTCATCCGAGATGATCGAGGAAGATTCCGTGGTCATGGACGGGATGACTCCCATAGAAGGGAAAGATCTGGTGGATGGTACTTATCCTGTCAAGGTCGCTACCAGCTCGACCATGTTCCCGGTCAAAGACTGTTCACTCACTGTCAAGGACGGAGAGATGACTGCAGTGATGACTATGAGCGGGGTCGGTTATCTTTATCTCTATATGGGTACCGGCCTGGAAGCGGCCAAGGCAAAGAAGAGCGACTATATCCCCTTTGAGGAAGATGCTGAAGGAAATCACACATTTACAGTGCCTGTAAAGGCGCTGAATGATGGTCTTGACTGCGCGGCCTTCAGCAAGCGCAAAGAGAAATGGTATAACAGGAAGATCTGCTTCCGTGCTGATTCTCTTCCCGAGGAAGCTTTTGCCGAAGGCGTGCTGCACACAGCAGAGAATCTGAAGCTGGCCGATGGAAGCTACTCGGCGGAGATTGTCTTTGGCGGCGGCACAGGCCGTGCAGGAGTTGCCTCTCCTCTGACCCTCACGGTGAAAGATGGCAAATGTACTGCAGAGATCATCTGGAGCAGTCCAAACTATGATTACATGATCGTGGACGGACAGAAATATGACCCTGTGAGTGTGGAAGAGAACTCTGTCTTTGAGATCCCGGTCAGGATCTTTGACATGCCTGTGGCGGTGATTGCAGACACCACTGCTATGAGCCAGCCTCATGAGATTGAGTATACCTTGTTGTTCGATTCATCGAC
>CADBNQ010000296.1 GCA_902796045.1 uncultured Lachnospiraceae bacterium
GAGTCCGAAGGGAATCAGATCACAAAGCGGTTCCATGACAAAGAGCCGCTTCGTCATCTCAGGATGCGGGATCACCAGATCTGCTTCCTGAGTGATCTGCCGGTCATAAAGCAGGATATCAAGGTCAAGAGTCCTGGGACCCCAATGGATGGTCCTGGTCCTTCCTGCCTTTTTCTCAATACCCTGCAGAAAAGCCAGAAGTTCTTCCGGGCTAAGCAGGGTCTCAAACTCATAGACTGTGTTGAGAAACCTGCCCTGGTTCTCATATCCGTAGGGCTCCGTCTCACGGATACAGGCTTCCCTGAATCTTCTGATCTGTCTTTCCTGAAGGATGGTCTCTCTGGCCATATCAAGCCATCCCTCTCTGTCTCCTATGTTTGACCCGGCTCCCACATATACCTTGTGCCATCCTCTCTCAATAGTGACCGCCGCATAATCGATATGGGCCTTCACCGGGGCACAGGGTTTCTTTATGGTAAGAATCAGCCTCTGAACCTTGTCAAATTCCAGCAGGACTGATTCGGCCAGTCTCTCGGCTGCCCGTTCCAGCAGGCAGTCAGTGCGGGCCTTCATCTCTTTCTCTATAAAACGGATCACATCTCCGTAGCTTACTGAATCCTGAAGATTGTCAGAAATCCCTGCTTTTCTGGTGTCAGTAAAGAGCCGGACATCAATGACAAACTTCTGGCCAAGGGTATTCTCTTCTTTATGGACTCCGTGATATCCAAATACTTCAAGACCGGCTATGCTTATCTCATCCATTCTCCTTCGTCCCTTCTGTCAGAGTCCTGCGCTGCTGATGGCTTCTGTCATCCGCAGTGCTCTTATATTCTTTTTCACATCGTGCACCCTGAAGATGGATACACCGGCAAGTCTGCCGATCACAGTAGATACCATGGTCCCTTCCTCCCGTTCTTCCACAGGAAGCTTAAGGGCATTGCCGATCACAGACTTTCTGGATACGCCCAGGAGGACGGGCAGTCCCCAGCCGGACATGACAGACAGGTTCTTAAGCAGGAAAAGGTTATGATCAAATGTTTTGCCAAAGCCGATACCGGGATCGAGGATGATCTGGTCTCGGGAAATCCCCGCTTCATCAGCCAGGGACAGGATCTCATCGATATCTTTTTGAAAGCCTGTCAGAAAATTTCCTTCTTCTGAGTAATCAGCCCTGACACGGTTGTGGGTCAGGCAGCAGGGAACATTTGTCCTGCTGATCAGATGGGCCATCTGTCCCTCATCTCTGCGGAGTCCCCATATGTCATTGATCATGTCTGCCCCGGCTTCTATCCCCTTTTCTGCCACCTGGTGCTTCCAGGTGTCAAGAGAAACGGGAATGTCAAAATGCTTCTTGAGGGCTTCTATGACCGGAAGAACCCGGCTCAGCTCCTCATCAGCGGATACAGCCGCATAGCCGGGCCGTGTGGACTCTCCGCCCACGTCGATAATGGACGCACCCTCTTCAATCATGCGTCCTGCCTGTTTTAAGGCATCATCTATCCTGATGAACCTTCCACCGTCTGAAAAGGAGTCCGGCGTGGTATTCAGAATACCCATGATATAACTCTTATGAAGAAGATCAAATTCATGACCACCTATCAGCATAACTACTCCTGAGCTGTCCCATAAAGGAAAGGGATCCGCATATGACTATGACATCCTCTTCGGATGCCAGACCTTCCGCCTGATCCAGGGCATCACAGACATCCCGGCAGACAAAGGCTTTCATACCGGCCCTTCTTACTGCTGACGCCAGCAGGTCCGCATCCAGTCCCCGCCTGTTCTCCGGTCGGAATACAAAAGCCGCCTCTCCATGAGGAAGCAGCGCAACCATCTTTTCGTAGTCTTTATCCTTTAACATACCCATTATATAAAGGATTCGCCTGTTTGTAAAATGTTTTTGCAAAAATTCGGAAAGCTTCCTGGCACCGTCAGGATTATGGGCACCATCCAGAATGGTGAGGGGACTGTGGTTAATAATCTGGAGCCGTCCTGGCCAGACTGTCCGCAAAAGAGCCCTTCTCATCAGGGAACTCAGGGATTTCTCTCCGGTTTGCTCCCCCGCAGAGAGGGAAGGACCCCCGTCTCCTCCGCCAAGGAGAATGTCCGCTGCCCTGAGGGCTGTCACAGCATTCATAACCTGATGACTTCCGGGAAGCCTGATCTCAAAAATCTCCCCTTTATAACAAAACCGGCTTCCGTCAATCCTTTCCGACAGGATCTGATAATCCTCCTTACGAACCTCCGTGAGTGAACTGTGACAGCGGCAGGCCCGATCCCTGATCACGGTCATGACCTCTTCGGGATTGCAAGACACGACAACCGGGATGCCCGGTTTGATGATCCCCGCCTTATGCCGGGCAATCTCTGTCAAAGTGCCGCCCAGCCATGCGGTATGATCATAGCTTATGGAAGTGATGACCGTCAAGACCGGCTTTTTCACAACATTTGTCGCATCGAGCAGGCCGCCCATCCCCGCCTCAAGAAGGACATAGTCGGTTCTGGC
>CADBNQ010000297.1 GCA_902796045.1 uncultured Lachnospiraceae bacterium
CTCATCTTTGAACTTGCCTGCTGCGATAGCTGCTTCTGCCTTCTGCTGAGAGTCTGCTGCAAACTCATCAAGCTGTTCTCTGGTCAGTCCCCACTGCTCTGCTACGTTCTCAGCAGTGATTCCCATATGGTAGTCATTGAAAGCATCCCATAATGCGTCATTTACCATACAGTCTTTTAATACGCCATTGTTCATTCTGTAACCGAAACGAGCCTTATCCAGAGCGAAAGGAGCCATGGACATGTTCTCCATACCACCTGCGATCACGATATCTGCTTCGCCTGCAACGATCTTGGTAGCTGCAAGGTTTACACAGTTAAGACCGGAACCACAAACAATATTGATGGTTGTTGCGGGTGTCTCGATCGGCACACCAGCCTTGATGGAAGCCTGACGTGCAACATTCTGTCCTAAACCTGCCTGGATAACGCATCCCATTAAAACTTCATCGATCTGATCAGCCGGGATCCCTGCTCTCTTGATCGCTTCTTTAATAACGATAGTACCCAGATCAACAGCAGGTACGGTGCTGAGTCCGCCACCCATAGTTCCGATCGCTGTACGGCACGCACCTGCTAAAACAACTTTCTTAGCCATAACACAATTCCTCCATTCTTAAAGGTATATAAACACGCTGGTTCGTATGTTAATGTTATCACAATCACTATATCTTTTCAATAATAATATCAAAGAATATCCTTATTTATGTTCAAAATATTCATAGGCATCGATCACATCCAGGTACACTCCGTCAAAGCCTGCAGCAATGATTTTATCCAGGTAAGCGCTGTTTGAACCATAGAGAATATTCTGCCATGCCGGCTGCCAGTACATGACCTTGTAGTTCCCCTCCCAGTCTTCATTCTCCTCTACGATCCAGGAAGGTCTTGAGGCCTTGTTATCCCAGGCCGGTGCCCAGTAATACCTGTAGTCTTCCGCCTCACCCACACTTAAGTAGGTGCAGACCTTTCTCCTGCCGCCGTTTCTCTTCTTTTTCAGAGAATTCACTTCTGACGCTGTCAGAGGGATCTGGACACCATTATCATCAAAGCCGTAGAAGAGATCAATAAATACCAGGTCATAGTCCGTCTTGTTTATGGCATCAAAATAGGCCTTCTTTGTCTTATATTTCTTAGGATCGAATATGGCCATAAAATCCTTGACGTCAGACAATTTGGACACATTATAGACAGCGCTTTTTGTGTAGGAAGGTATGATGTTCAGATTTGTCGAGGGAGCCTTATAACTGACAATCCTGCTGTCGCCTGTATAGGATTTGTATTCAATGCTGAGGGCTTTTTTACCCGCTGCAAGTCCTTCTTTCAGGGCGGCCTGCATCGCTTTCTTATCTCCGTTTGTAAATGCATCCTCAATCAGGACGCCGTCCACGGCAGACAGCATGCTCTTCTTTGTCCCTGCGCTGGGAGCATACAGGTTATAGCCCCCGTTGGTGATCATGAAAAATCCGGAATTCTTCTTTTTTGCATAGGTATGCATGTTGGAAAGAAGCTTCACCATGGCGTCCGCATAACTTGAAGGAGCAGCTACGGGCGCAGTGACCGTTACCTTTGGCTTTCTGCAGGTGAAGGAGATATTCATGTACTTCTTCACTTTTCCATCCATAATGGGGTTGTTGGCCGACACAAAGGTCGCATCAGCTGTCTCTCTTTTTGATGCCACCACGGTCTTCCAGAAACGCACCCTCTTTTTCGCCTTGACATAGAAGGAGAAGCTGTAGGATTTATTCACGGCAAGGGAGGACTTCGTCCTGGTCAGCTTTCCTTTTGACTTTTTGAGGACACCCGGCAGCTTAACTTTTATGCTCAGGTTGTTCATGGTTTTTCCGGAACGGTTGGTCACCTTGACAGTCACCTTCGTCTTCTTGCCCTTTTTCAGTTCTTTTTTACTGACTTTTGTGGTGATGTAATACCCGGATTCACAGGTCACGGAGGCTGCCTCGACAGAGGCGTCCCTTCCCGGGATCAGCATCGACAGCACAAGGGCCGTCATCATTATAAAGAAACGGCATGATCTTTTACTCATATGATTGGTTCCCATCTCATCCTCCCTCTTGTTCTTCAAAATACTCATAGGCATCTACGACATCCAGATATACTCCGTCAAAACCGGCGGCGAGAATCTGGTCCAGGTAACTGTTATCTTTCCCGAAAAGGATATCTCTCCAGGGTTTGGTCCAGTACATGACTTTATAATTTCCTTCCCAGTTTTCATTGACCTCGCAGATCCATGGAGGCGGATTGTCGTTCCAGCTCGCCTGCCAGTAGCTTCGGTAGTTTTCCGCTTCACCAACGCTCATGTAGGCGCACACCAGTCTTTTTCCCCCATCTTTCTTTTTTCTAAGAGAATCAATGTCTTTTCTGATCAGGGGCTCACCTTTAAACTCAAGATCGATAAAGAGCATATCATAATTTGTGCTGCGCAGGGCTTTCAGGTATGCTTCTTTTGTCTTGTAATAATCAGGATTCAGCACGGCAATAAAATTCTCTACATCTGACATTGCCCTGCAGTCCTCGTCATGACTTCTGCTTTCCGACAGTTTCGGAATCCTGCTCAGCTCCGTATCTATTGCATTATACCATATTGTCCCCAATTGTCTGCTCTTTTTTGCAGATTCTTTTCTTATTTTGTTATTACTGCAGTACTCGATATTAAATACCGGAAGATCCTCCTCCAGGATATCCCTGACCGCCTCCTGCATCTCTTCACTGATCTTTTCAGGCGTTTCTTTGTTGTCTTCCTCGTCGTAACCGTAAAAGACAGACTCGATCATCATACCATCCATACTGGAGATCAGAAGGGATCGGTTTTCTTCGCTCTTGTTATACCTCGGCATATACAGCTTATAACCACCGTTGGTGACCATGAAGAAATCCGGATTCCGGGACTTGGCATAGGAGCTCAAGTCTGCCAGAAGGGAAATCATTGCATGCTGGTAACTGTCCGGATGGGCAATATTGACCTTCTTTCCCCTCCTCTGCGGGTCATACCGGTAGATGATGTGCTCGCCTCTCCTGCCCGCCTTTGTCTCTTTCTGTGCCAGGGTGATATAGTCTTCTTCATCATCCGGATTACAGATGCGGATCCCTACAGAATACCCTCTCCCCAGCTTTCTGTTATAAGGGAACTCTCCTTTCACCTCCAGGTCCTGCCCGGGAAGCACGTCTCCGGCTTTCATGGGAAGTGCCTTCTCATAGATACGGTGATTTCTGTGATTATAGACAGTCATGACCACAGGCCAGTCCACAGCAGCAGGAGCCACGCCGGTATTGGTAAATATAAACTTTAAAGTGACGGTATCTTTCCTGAAATTGACTGTTGTCTGAAGCTTCTTGATATAGATACAGTAGCCCAGCGTCTGGCTGATCATCCTGTAACCATTTCCTTCCTGGTCTCCGGCTGCAGGACAATTCCCTGATATATAGGTCAGGTGCCCGTCACGTATTTCCTGAAGGACTCCGGCCAGTCCGCTGTTGAGGATCTCATTGCTCTCTACGCGGGCGCAGAGGCTTCCCCCCACAGGAAGGCCGCTTCGGAGATCTATACTTTTTACTAAAGAAGAGATTCTTCTCTGTTTCTTCTGATCTCCAAGATCCTCTATATATATTCCGCACTTTTTCTCCCCTGCCAGTTCATAGGAATCTGACGGAAGGATCAGTCTGGCCTGCGGGAATGCCTCCCGCCATGCGTCTATGTACCCGGTCTCCTTTTTTCCGATCTCCACAAAACTGATAAATGAGTCCCCGGCAAAGTATTTCCCCAGAGCTTCTATGGCCTGATCTGCCTTCCAGCCTCTGTTTTCCTCTTTACCTCCGGTCTGAAAACGCAGCACGCCGTGCATGTTTCTTTTTTTATAATCATTGATATGATAGGTTTCTTCCAGTCCCCCTGTATCAAACTGCCCTTTCTCGGGCTCCCAGTCTTTCCAGTGCAGGTCAATAGTGACCAGCCTGGCATTTTTCGTATTGTCGTCCTCCTCAGCCTCAGGAGCAAATCCCATGAGGGGGTTGGCCGGCGCCTCCTCCAGCGGGTCATACAGGGTTGTCTGATAGAGCCTGTATCTTCCCGGCAGAATGTAGAGCAGCATGAGAAGGATAGCGATCCCCAGAATAAGGATGATCAGGGCAATGACCGGAATCCTCATCTCTTTTTTATGGTTCATTTATGTGACTCCTTCCCTCTTTCCAGTCGGCCGGACAGCCAGACCAGGGGGCCTTTGGTATCTCCCTGCATAAACTCCTGTCTGCCCAGCAGCATGTATTGCAGATTGCGGGTACACCAGTCCAGCCTGATGATAGACAGCAGCAGAAAAACCGCTGCCCCCACGGAGAATCCCATGCCATAATAAACATTTTTCCCGAAAAGCATCTGCAGAGTCGTCCCGACTATGCTGATCACAGCAAACAGAACCGTACCTGCCATGGCACCGGCATAGTCTTCAAAATACAACAGGATCAGCATGACAGAGTTCCCCATGGCATACATCCCATAACCCACACACAGTATACGGAAGATATCCTTGCCCAGGTCTGTCATCCCCAGCGGCAGCAGATCCATGACAAACCCTCCCGCCACGATCGCAAGGATGGTCACAATGACCTGCCTGATGCCCATAAAGAGAAGCTCCTGCCCGAGCACATCCAGCATCTCTCCCTCCGCAGCCTCAATATCCAGGATAGAGCCTCTGTCATTATTGAGACTGTAGTAGTGATGATATTTCGGAAAAAACTTTACTTCTACACTGGTCACAAAAGAGATGATTGTGATAATGATGGAAAACACTGCAAAGAGAGCCGGGATATCGTACATGGGGGCTGTATAAAACCACCCCATGGTCTGATGCCTGAGCGGCCCAAAATACATAACGCACAGATGGCCGTAAAGACCGATCCAGATACAGGCACCCGTCACAGCCAGAGATCTGTACTTGTCAAACCATTTTAAGAAACTGAACTCTCCTCTCTTCTGTCCCGGAAAATATCTCACCAGCAATTCATGGTACCAGACCATCATGATGCCGAAAGCGAGAAGAAGACAGCCCATGAGTCTTTCAACCGTGATCATCTGCAGAAGTGTCAGAATCAGGGCCAGTAAGAAGCCGGTCATCAAAGATATCGTGAAGCCGGCCATGATAATACGGTAATCCTTCAGGATCATCAGATAGATCATTTCCATCCAGACGATGATCATGACAGAGGATATCCACAGACACATAAGACCATACATGAAGGGAACACCTGAGAAGAACAAAAAAATGCCGTACAGAGGCAGGGCACACAGCAGCTGTATGCAGCAGTCTCCGTAAAGAGAGGGCATGATCTGGGTATAGTGCTTCTGGTACAGCTGGTCCGCCACATACCTTGTTATGACCATACTGTGGCAATTCGACGAAAACAGGGAGACCAGAAGACTGTATGTCAGCATGCAGTTCAGCACTTCCCTCTCCTGCAGTTCCATGCCTGCAACCAGGGACACCAGGGTGATCCCCAGGAGCATGAACACGTAGAGTATCATGGGACCGATACTGATCACCCCTGCATACACATACGCTCTGCAAAGATTCAGAAATCCCTTTTTCTGAAACAGTTTATTCAGCTGAAATCCTATCCCTGCCATAATCGGAATACCTCATCATAGGCTTTCTGGTACCTGTTAATCATATCATTATGCTGGTAATACTTCTTTGCCCGCTGTCTTGCGGCCCGGCCCATGTCCATTCTCTTCTCCCTGTCTCTGCAGAGTTCTTCCATGGCCAGGCTCAGGGCATGTGGCTGCATAGGCGGGACCAGAAGTCCGGCACAGCCTTCCTTGTCCTCTCCCGATCCCTGGAGCAGTTCTTTACAGCAGCCAACGTCTGTGGTGACACAGGGTCTCCCGGCAGCAAAAGATTCAAGAACTGAAAGGGGCTGCCCCTCAGAAATACTGGAGAGAACTGTAAAATCAAACTCTTCCATATGGTCCACCACCTTGATGGTCCCCATAAAAATGATATCCTGGACATGGAGCCTGCTCACCAGCTCGTGACATTCTTTTCCATAGTCCGGGTCATCCTCCGGTCCTGCTATATACAGCCTGGCTCCGGCGAATCTTTCTTTCATCTCTGCAAAAGCATAGATCATGGTTTTAACATCTTTAATGGGCGCGATACGCAGAATAGCGGCAATATTGACATAATCATCCTCTTTCCGGGGCCCGATCTCCGAAAAAAGGTCATAATGGATACCGTTGGCTATCACTCTGCATTTATCAGGGGGACACCCCATCTCAATCTGGGTTTTCATCGCCCGCTCAAAAAGGCATGTCACAAGTCCTGCTCCGGAGTAGGCCGCTTCTGAAAGCATATAGAAGAAGCGGATCCAGAGACTGCGGCAATCCGGCACCACCCATCTTGCCCTGAGGATCTCCTCCTCCCTTTCCCGGGTGTACATGCCATGTTCCGTGATCATGTAAGGCACGTGCTGGATGAAGCCCCCCAGGCGGGCCATGATCCCGGCATATCCGGTGGCGATACTGTGATAGATATCCGCTTTGGGAATATCTGCCTTGAGGACCTGAAGCAAGGGGAGCAGCATGGACCTGATACTGTGGAACAGGTCAGAAAATGCCGTATAGCGGAAAA